>NZ_JBEPAK010000003.1:0-102702 GCF_040298565.1 Kitasatospora sp. NPDC001539
CTGGGTGGTTCTTGCGAGCGGGGTGCGGCCGGGGCGGTGGGTTGCCGCCGCCGCGCCCCGCCGGGGGCCTGCGGGGCGGGGGGGGGGCGCTTTCCGCATCGCAGGCTTGCTGACGAAATGTCAGCAACTTCCGCGCACCGCCTTGACGGCACACCGACACGGCCCTAGAACGTAGTCAGCTCCCCCGCATCCCCCCACCATCGGGAGCACTGGCAGTTCGCCTTCTCGCCCCCTCATCGAGGAAGAGGCCTTCCCATGCGCATTCGCCCCCACCTCACCGTGCCCGCCGCCGCTGCCGCCGCGCTCGCGCTGGCCGCGATCGTCCCCGCCGCCGTCCCCGCCTCCGCCGCCCCGTACGCGGCCGGGGCCGTACTGACCGCCGGCAGCGCGGGCGGCACCGCCGTCGCGGCGGGCGACGCGCTGGCGGCTCCGCTCGCCGCGCACACCTCCGCGACCTTCTACTCGACCGCGACCAGCACCACCGGCGTCACCTGCGCCACCTCCCGGCTCGCCGCCACCGTGCTGACCAACCCGGCCGCCCCCGGCACCGCCACCGAGTCCCTCACCGGGCTCACCTTCGGCTCGTGCACCAGCAACGTCACCGGTGTCACCTCGGTGCGGAGCCTGACCGTCGACACCCTCCCCTACGGCGTGACCGTCTCCGACGGACCGGGGCTGCCCGTCACCCTCACCGGCGGCACGGCCGGCCCGATCCGGGCCACCGCCGTCCTCAACTCCTGGTTCGGCACCATCACCTGCACCTACCAGCTCAGCGGAGCCTTCACCGGCACCGCCGACAACACCGCCCACAGCCTGACCTTCACCAACGAGCACTTCGCCAAGAGCGGCGGCTCCGGCCTCTGCCCCGCCGACGGCTACTTCTCCGCGAGCTACGGCCCGGTCACCGACACCACCCAGTCCGGCTCCCCCGCGGTCTACGTCAACTGACCCGCTCCCGGTCGGCTCGGATCCGCAGCCCCCCGCGCGGATCCGGGCGTCCGCCCCTCAGGGCACCTTCGGGCGTACCTGCCGCCGGCACGTGGAGGTGCCCCCGAACGACTCTCACCAGCTCCAACGGCCGGGCGGGCGCGGTTCGTTCCCGATCCGGACGTGACGATCCGCGCATCCCGTACCCGTATCGGAACCCCCTGCGGCTGCCCCATACTCCACCTCCGGCCAGGACGGCCGGACGGCCGTCCGCCGAGACGAAGGGAAACGGGGACACGATGACAACAGCAGCCGCGGGGACATGGGGACTGGGTGACCGGGAGGTCAGCCGCATCGGGTACGGGGCGATGCGGCTGACGGGCAACGGCATGGCCGGGAACTCGGACGGGCCGCCGATCGACCGCGACCTCGCCGTCCGCCTGCTGCGCCGGGCGGTCGACCAGGGCGTCGACCACATCGACACGGCCTCCTTCTACTTCTCCCCGCTGCGCTCGGCGAACGAGCTGATCAACCGCGCGCTGTCTCCCTACCGGGACGACGTGGTCATCGTCACCAAGGTCGGGCCGGGCCGCGACGCCTCCGGCGAGTGGCAGGGCATGGCCCGCCCCGACCAGCTGCGCGGTCAGGTGGAGGAGAACCTGCGGCAGCTGGGCCGGGACCACCTCGACGTGGTGAACCTGCGCCACGGCGGTGGCGACGGGCGTTCCGTCGCGGAGCACTTCGGCGCGCTCGCGGACCTGCGCGAGGCGGGCCTGATCCGGCACCTGGGCCTCTCCAACGTCCGCCCCGAGCACGTCACCGAGGCCCGGGCGATCGCCCCGGTGGTCTGCGTGCAGAACCCCTACGGACTCGACTGGCGCCAGGCCGACGAGAACGGCCTGGTCGACCTCTGCGGCGAACTCGGCATCGCCTTCGTCCCCTTCTTCGCGCTCTCCGGGCGGCGCCGCGAGGCGGCCGCCGGGCAGGAGTGGGACGACCGGGTTCGTGCGGTGGCCCGCGCCCACGCCGCCACGCCGGCCCAGGTACGGCTCGCCTGGACGCTCCACCGCGGGCCGCACGTGCTGGCCATCCCCGGGACGGCCGACCCGGTCCACCTGGACGAGAACATCGCGGCGGCCGGCCTGCGGTTGACCCCGGAGGAGTGGGAGGCGCTCGGGGCGCCGGTCGCTGACGGGCGGTGACGGACGGGCCCGCCATGCCGGACCGGTACGCCAGGGGGCCGGGCTCGGGGCTCGGGGGCGCGGGCCCTGGGGCGCCGGGACTGGGACGCCGGGACTGGGACGCCGGGACTGGGACGCCGGGACTGGGGCGCCGGAACAAGGGCTGCGGGGCCCTCCCTGCCCGAAGGCGTCCGGACGGGCCCGTCCGGAACCTGCCCTCGCCGCGAACAGACCGGGGCAGAGTCGGACCGATCCGGGCGGGATGGGACGATACCTGCCATGTCTAGCACGTCTCCGTCGGTCCGGGGCCCCGAGGCCCCGCCGGACCAGCTCCGCCGCCTGCTGCTCGAACTGGGCGAAGCCCTGCTGGGCGGCGGCCTTCCCGTCCATGACGTCGAGGAGGAGCTCCACGGTCTGGGGCGGTCGATGGGAGCGCCGGACGCCCGGGTCGCCGCCCTGGCGAACGGGCTGTTCGTGGCGCTGGACGCGGACGAGGCCACCCGGTTCCAGCCGGTCGGCGCCGCCCTCAGGTTCGAGCAGACCGCAGACGTCCTGCACCTGGTCCACCGACTGCGCGCGGGCGAGGTCGACGGCCCGCGGGCGCTGGCCGAGCTGGACCGGATACGCCGGGCCCCGGCCCGCTGGCCCGGCTGGGTGGCGGACCTCGGGGCCCTGCCGGTCGGCGTGGGCGTCTGCGTCTTCCTCCAGCCGGTGCCGGCGAACGTGCTGGCGGCCGGGGCGGGCTCCCTGATCGTGGTGGGTCTGACCATGCTGGCCCGCCGACTGCCGCGACTGCGTCCGCTGCTGCCCGTCACGGCCGGGTTCCTGGTCGCGCTGCTCGTCCTCGCGCTCGCCCGGGCCTCCCTGCTGGACGGCCCGCTGCGCACCATCGTGGCCACCCTGGCGATCCTGCTGCCGGGCGGGCTGCTGGTCACCGGGCTGTCGGAGATCGCGGCGGGCGCCGCCAGCGCCGGGTCGGCTCGACTGGTGTCCGGCGCGGTTCAGCTGGCCCTCTTCCTGGCCGGGGTGGCCGCCGCCGCGACCGCGATCGGCATGCCGGCCTCGGCCCTCGCCAACATCCAGGTGGCCAAACCCAGCTGGTGGGTGATCGGGCTGGGGCTGGCGCTCGCCGTGGCCGGCGTCGTGATCAACGTCCACACCCCGCCGCCGGCCATTCCGTGGATCGTCGCGGTGATCGCGGTCAGCGTCACCGTGCAGGTCGTGGTGGGCTCGGCGCACGGCGCGGCGATCGGCGGCCTGGCCGGCGCGGTCAGCGCCGCGGTCGCGGCCACCGTGGTGCACTGGCTGCCCGGCGGCCCGCTCTGGCGGGTGCTGTACCTCCCGGCCTTCTGGATCGTGGTGCCGGGTTCGTTCGGTCTGCTCAACACCGCGCAGATCGAGGTCGGCAACGGGGCGCAGTCGGTGCTGGCCGCGGTGTCCGCGGTGTTCGGGGTCTCGATCGGCACCCTGATCGGCTCGGTGATCAGCCGGATTCCGCGCCCCTCCCTCGCGGTGGCCCAGCTGCGGGCCTGAGCCGGCGCGGCACCGACGGCCGCCCCGGAACCGCCGCAGCGGGTCGGCCGTCCAGTGCCGCGCTGGCCAGGCCGGGCTCGGGCTGAGCGCCGCCGTCCAGTGCCGCGCTGGCCAGGCCGGGCTCGGGCAGAGCGCCGCCGTCCAGCGCCGCGCTGGCCAGGCCGGGCTCGGGCAGAGCGCCGCCGTCCCGCGCCTGCGTCGCAGGGGTGGCCCGGCCGGGCCGCGCGCCGGCGGTCCTCAGCCCCACTGCGTCTCCTCCGGCGAGACCCCGGCGGACCTCCGGACGGCCAGCAGCGCCGTGTCGTCGGTGCGGCGGCCCCCGGTGTGGCGGACGACGGCGGCGGCGACCTCGTCCACCAGGTGTTCGGGGTCGGCGGCACCGGGCTGACCGGACAGCTGCTCCAGGTGTGCACGGAGGTCGAAGAAGTCACCCTGCCGGTCGCGGGCCTCGGTCACCCCGTCGGAGACGATCAGCACGGTCTCGGCCGCGGCGAGGCGCAGCCGCTGGGCCTCCGGAAGCCCGCCGGCCAGTTTGGCGAGGCCGATCGGCGCTCCGTTGCCCGAGGGCAGTTGCCGTACCCCCGCCGGTCCCAGGACGTGGGGGCTGTCGTGGCCGAAGTTGACCATCCGGATCTCCCCCGGCGCGACGTCGGGGAACCAGAGGACGACCGCGGTGACGAACCGTTCCTCCCGTTCCCCCAGCCGGGCCGACATCCGGTTCTGCCGCAGCAGCCGCTCCTCCAGCCGGTACGCGACGCTCGCCAGGTCCTCCAGTTGGAAGGCGGCCTCCCGGAAGCAGCCGACCAGCGCCGCCGCCGTGGAGACGGCCGGCAGTCCCTTGCCCTGCACGTCCCCCAGGATGACCCTGGCACCGAACGGGGTGGCCACGACGTCGTAGAAGTCACCGCCCACCCGCGCCTCGACGTCCGCCGCCAGGTAGCGTGCCGCCGAGTCGACTCCGCCCCAGCCGTGCGGCACCGGACGCAGCATCACCTGCCGGGTGGTCTCGGCGGCGCCCTGGAGATGCCGGACGTAGGCGGCGGCCCGGGCCCGGGCGAGGCTCAGCGGCAGGGCCAGGGCGGCCCCCGCGATCACCAGCAGGAAGTCCTCGATCCCCTGGGACTTGGCCCAGATGCTGTCCACCGCCGGGTAGACGGCGATCGACACGCAGGAGAAGGCCACGGTGAGCAGCGGGCCGCACAGCCCGGCGGCGACCACGGGAACCAGGACCAGCCAGCTGACGGACGCGAAGGAGTGCGGCGTCAGCCCGTCCACGACCACGACCGCCACCAGCAGCGCGGCGGGCACCAGCCAGGAGCGGTGGCCGTACCGGACCAGCACCGGGAGCGACTGCTGCTGCACCTCTGCGGACTGTTCCGGCAACCGCCCCTCCACTCATCCGCCCATCCGGCGTCCCGGCTCCCCGGTCGCCGTCCCGGCCATCCGGCCGGCTCACGGGCTCACGGCTGTCGGCCTTCCGCTCCCGGCGCCCGCCACTGGCACGGCTCTCGGCTCCGGCTTACCGCTTACGGCTTCCGGCTTCCGGCTTCCGGCTGCCGTTGCGGGCTTTCGACGGTCCGCGCGGCCCTTCCGGAAGACCCGTCGGTCCCCGCCGGGCGCGTGGCTCCGGGGCGGAGACGTCGGGCCCCACGTTAGGCGGCGCGGCCCGCAGAAGGCCGCGCAACGGGCCCGCGCCCCGGACCGTCGCCCGTTCGGCCCAACCGCCGGGCGCGGTCGCCTGGCTCCTCCCACTCGGCCGACCGCACACACGCGCGCCCCGCCGGGGCACTTCCCGGCGGGGCGCGGTGTCGGACGGGCGGTCCGTCACATGTTGATCATGTGGCCGGCCAGGCCGTGGATGGCCTCCTTGACCGCCTCGCCCAGCGTCGGGTGGGCGTGCACGTTGCGGGCGACCTCGTGGACGGTGAGGTCCCACTGCTGGGCCAGGGTCAGCTCGGGCAGCAGCTCGGTGACCTCCGGGCCGATCAGGTGGGCGCCGAGCAGCTCGCCGTACTTGTTGTCGCTGATGATCTTGACGAAGCCGATCGGGTGGCCGAGGCCGTGCGCCTTGCCGTTCGCGGTGAACGGGAACTTGGCGACCTTGACGTCGTACCCCATCTCGCGGGCCTGGGCCTCGGTGTAGCCGAAGGAGGCGATCTGCGGCTGGCAGTAGGTGGCACGCGGGATCATGGCGAAGTCGACCTCCATGGTCTCGGCCCCGCCGATGGTCTCGGCAGCGATCACGGCCATCGTCTCGGCCGCGTGCGCGAGCATCAGCTTCGCGGTGACGTCACCGATCGCGAAGATGTGGTCGACGCTGGTGCGGCCCCGGCCGTCCACCGCGATGGCGTTGCGGTCGGTGAGCTTGACCCCGGTGTTCTCCAGGCCGTAGCCGTTCACCCGCGGCGCGAAGCCGATCGCCTGGAGCACCTTGTCGGCCTCCAGCACCTGCTGCTGGCCGTCCTTGGTGACGGTGACGCGGACCTTGGCGTTGGGGTCGCTGTCATCGATCGACTCGACCCGGGTGGAGGTGAGCACCTGGATGCCCAGCTTGCGGTACTGCTTGGCGAGCTCGGTCGAGACCTCGACGTCCTCGAGCGGGACCATGCGGTCCAGGAACTCGACGATGGTGACCTTCACGCCGTAGTTGTGCAGCACGTAGGCGAACTCGACGCCGATCGCGCCGGCACCCGCGATGATGATGCTCTCCGGCAGCTCCTCGGTGAGGATCTGCTCCTCGTAGGTCACCACGCGCTCGCTCAGGCTGGTGCCGGGCAGCAGGCGGGTGGTGGCGCCGGCCGCGATGATGCAGTGGTCGAAGGTGACGACCTCGAAGCCGCCGCCGCTGAGCGCGACCTGGAGGGTGTGGTCGTCGACGAAGGTGCCCCAACCGTCGTACTCGGTGATGCCGTTCTTCTTCATCAGGTAGTGGACGCCCTTGACCCGGCCGTCGGCCACCGAGCGGCTGCGGCGGAAGGCCTCGCCGAAGTCGAAGCTCACCTGGCCCTCGACCTTGATGCCGAAGGTCTTGGCCTCCTTGGTGAAGATGTGGGCGAGCTCGGCGTTGCGCAGCAGGGCCTTGGAGGGGATGCAGCCGACGTTGAGGCAGACGCCGCCCCAGTACTTGGCCTCGATGACCGCCACCTTCAGGCCCAGCTGGGCCGAGCGCACGGCGGCGGTATAGCCGCCGGGGCCCGCGCCGAGGACGACGACGTCGTAGTGCGTGCTCATGTTGCTGACTCCTCCGAGGGTGTCACGGTGTCGTGATCTCGGTCCCATGGTGTCAGGACCGGATCCGGCGCACCCATCGGGTCTCGGTGGATGCGCTCCGCGCGGCACCGTACAGCGCCCGGGGCCGGATTGTCAGTGGTGCCCGCTACGGTGGCTCGTACCCGGCCCCACCAGGGGCGATGTCGGAGGGGAGGCTCCGGATGGATGGTGTGCGCACGGCAGGCGGGTGGGCCCGCCGCCCGAGGACGGCAGCGGGCCCACCCGGGCGTCAGGCAGCCACCTGGTGGGCGTCCGCCCCGGCTGCGGGGGCGCCGCCCGAACCGCTGATACCCGTTCCGGGCGCCGCCTGAGCAGCGGGGCCCGGTACGGACGCGGGGCTCGGTACGGACGCGGAGGCGAGCGCGGCTGCCGGGCGCTGCGCGGGTGCGGGGCCCGGAACGGACGCGGGGCGCTGCAGTGAGGAGAGGTCCCAGGCGTAGGTGCCGACGGCGTGGGCGATCACGTCGATGTTGACGTCGAAGGCGTCCAGGTCGAGGTTGTCCAGGTCGTCGCAGGCCTTGTGGTAGCAGGGGTCGAAGGCGGTACCCGCCGTGCCGCCGTAACGGTCCTGCTGCTCGGGGGACTTGATCCCCTCGGCGCCGGTGTCGGTGCCGCCGGCCGGGATCCCCGTGTCGATGAACGGTCCGTAGTCGGAGCGGCCGTTGAAGGCGGCCGGATCGTGCGGCAGGCCGCGGCCGTCCAGGTACGAGGTGAGGTCCCGCTCGATCTGCGCCGAGCCCTCCGGGCCCGCGCCGCCACCCGCGCTGCCGGAGCCGTTGTAGACGAACTGGGCGTAGTTGGGGGAGGCGATCATGTCGAAGTTGAGGTAGAGCCGGATCTTCTTCCGATCCGCCTCGGAGAGTGACTTCACGTACGCCTCGGAGCCCCTCAGGCCGAACTCCTCGGCGGACCACCACGCGAACCTGACCTTGTTCCGCACCGGCCGGACGCCGAGGTTCCTGGCGACCTCCAGGATGCCCGCCGAGCCGGAGCCGTTGTCGTTGACCCCGGGCCCGGCGGGGACGGAGTCCAGGTGGGCGCCGATCATCACGGTGTCGGCGGGCTCTCCACCGCGGGTCTCGGCGATGACGTTCCAGGTCGTGCGCGGCTCCATGCGGGTCCGGATGTCGAGCTTCACCCGCACCGGTCCGGCGGCGGCCCGCGCGGCCAGTGCCTCCCCGGCGGCCCTGGCGATCCCACCCGTGGGGATCCTCCCGGCGGTCGGCTCGCCCAGGGTCCCGTTGAGGTCGCCCTCGGCGTTGTTGTAGATGACCGCCCCGAGGGCGCCGGCTGCCGCTGCTGCGGCCTGCTTCTCGGCGAAGCCGCAGCCGCCCCGGCGGATCAGCGCGATCCGGCCGGTGAAGGCGCCGGCGGGGTAGTCGGCCGGCGTGCAGCCGGTGGTGGTGCTGACCGGCGCCACGGCCAGGTCGGCGGTCAGGCCCGACTCCGGGCCGCTCACCGAGTAGGTCATGGCGATCACCGGCACCGACTCGGCCTGCGGGGAGACCACGTCCAGGCGCTCCGCGCGCGCCTCGAAGAAGGTGTACTCGAACTCCTGCCTGGACACCTTGAGCCCGGTGCGCCGCGCCTCGTCGTAGACGTACCGCGCCGACTCCTCGTGTCCCTTCGAACCGGCGGCCCTGGTACCGCCGTTGCGGTCCGCGAAGCGTTGCAGCGCGGCCAGCGTCCCGTACGCGCCCTCGGCGCTGCTGGCCTCGACCAGCCGCTCGGCGAGTCCCGCCCCCCGGCGCGCCGGGTCCGGGTCGGCGTTCGCCGTACCCGTGCCGACCAGCAGCAGCGGGGCGGCGAGCCCGGCGGCGGTCAGCGCGGCTCCCGCACGACGCCGGTGACGGGCCGTGAGCGGACGCGCGGGCCGGTCCTCGGGAGCGGCGCGGTCCGGCAGGGCGGTGCGGTCGAACGGGGAGGTCTGACGACGCCTGGGCAGCTTCAAGGAGGCTCCTTCCGACAATCCGTGAACTCACGATTTGACATGACCGGGACCGCCTTGCCAAGGCCGCCACGCGGCCGCGAAATGCGCGGGACGGCCTTCGCGGTAATGCTGGAGGGGTGGGGGCGACTCATCCAGGAGGGTGACCACATGTCCATGTTGGATAAGCTCAAGAGCATGCTGAAGGGCCACGAGGACCAGGCCGAAAAGGCCGTCGACAAGGGCGGCGACACCTTCGACGACCGCACTCAGGGCAAGTACAGCAGCCAGACGGACGTCGCCCAGGACCGGCTCAAGGACCAGTTCCGCGACCAGCCGCCGCAGTAGCGCGCGGCGCCCGTCCTGCCTGTCCGGGCCGGGGGCGTGCTTCCCTAGCCGCCGCCCCGGCCCGGACGCCGGCGCTCCCGGGGCCGCTCCGGCCCCGGCTCCTGCCCGTGCTCCTGCTCCTCCCCCTGCCCCTGCCGCGGCTCCGCCACTGGCTCCGGTGCGCGCCCTGGCGCCCCACCGGACTCGGGCGCTCCGGGCTCGGGCGCTCCGCCGGGCTCGGGCACGTCGGCGCACCCCGGCGCCCCGCCCCGCGCGGGTTCCTCCGTGGCGCCGCAGTTCTCGCAGGGGCCGGGCCCGGGCCGCTCGCGCAGCCGTCCGCACTCCGGGCACACCCGGTCCAGCCAGCAGGCCGGTTCGCCGCCTTCGTCCATGCCGGAATTCTGCCGCGGCCGCTGCCGCCGCCTCCACCCCACCCGGTCACTCCATTCGCGAGTAGACACTGTCTACGCCGTGCTGGTAGACAGTGTCCATGACTGAACAGGAACGCGACCTGCGCGCCCGGCTGGTGGCCGCCGGCGTCGAGCTGGTCACCCGGGAGGGCGTCAACGCGCTCGGGCTGCGCGAGATCGCCCGCCAGGCCGGCGTCTCGCACGGCGCCCCGCGCCGCCACTTCCCCACCCACCGGGAACTCCTCGCCGCCATCGCCCGGCAGGGCTTCGGACGCCTCACCGACGCCCTCGCGGGCGCCGACGCCCTCGCCGCCTCCACCGGCGCCGACGCGCGCACCCGTCTGGAAGCCCTCGCCCGCGCCTACCTCGGCTACGCGGCGGCGAACCCCGGGATGTTCGAGCTGATGTTCCGTCACGACCTGCTGGAAGGCAGCGGTGCCGACCTGCGCCGCACCACACTGCCGCTGTTCCGGACCTTCGCCGACCTGATCACCGAGGTCCACCCGCAGTGCGACGATCCCACCGCCGCCACCGCCGCCCTCTGGGCCAACCTGCACGGTCTCGCCCAGCTGCGCGCCTGGGGCAGCCTGCGGCTGGTCACCGGCACCGAGGACATCACGCCGCTGCTGCGCGCCGCCCTGGACGCCCACCTCGGCCCGGCCGTCCGGTGACGCCCCGGCGCCGCCAACGGCTCACCCTCGCCGCGAGCATCACCGGAGCCGTGCTGGTCGCCCTCGACGGCACCGTGCTGACCGTCGCCCAGCCGACCCTCCAGCACGACCTGCACGCCTCCCTCGCGGCCGTGCAGTGGACCAGCACCGGCTACCTGGTCACCGTCGCCGCCCTGCTGGTCTTCGCCGGCCGCCTCGGCGACCACTACGGGCACCGGCGCGTCTTCAGCCTCGGCGTGGCCGGCTTCGCCGCCTCCTCCGCCGGGATCGCCCTCGCGCCCGGCATCGGCTGGGTGATCGCCCTGCGCGTCCTCCAGGGCGTCTCGGGCGCCCTGCTCCAGCCCGCCACCCTGGGCATGCTGCGGGCGGTCTGGCCCGCCGACCGGCTGCCCGGCGCGATCGCCGCGCGCACCGCCGCGATCGGCCTCTCGGCGGCCGCCGGACCGCTGGTCGGCGGCGCCCTCACCACCCACCTCGGCTGGCGGGCCGTCTTCCTGCTCGGGATCCTGCCGGCCGCCGCGGCGCTGCTCGCGGCCCTCGCGGTGCCCTCGGCTCGGCCCGAACGGACGGCCGCCCCGGGCCTCGACCTGCCCGGCGCCGGGCTGCTCGGCGTCGCCCTGGCCTGCCTGGTGCACTCCCTGGTCGCCCTGCCGGACACCGGCTGGTCCGCGACCACGGCCCTCGGCCTCGCGGCCGCCGTGCTGGCCACCGCGGCCCTGGCCCGGCACGAGCGCCGCACCGCCCGCCCGCTGCTGCCCGCCGAGCTGCTCCGGTCCCCGGCGGTGGGCCCGGCGCTCGGCGTCCTGCTCGCGGCGTCGGCCACGGTGTTCGGGACCCTGTTCCCGGCCACCTACTTCCTCCAGGACGTCCTCGGGCTGGACCCGCTCCAGAGCGCCCTCCGGGGGGCGCCGCTCGCGGTGGCGATGATCCTCGCCGCACCGGCCTCGGCCCGGCTGGCGAGGCACTGCGGCGCGCGCACCACCGTGGTGCTCGGGATGGCCGTGATCACCTCCGGCGCGCTGCTCACGGCCCGGCTCGGCCCCTCCTCGGGCACCGACGCGATCGGCTGCTGCTTCCTGCTGCTCGGCAGCGGCTTCGGCGCGGTGATGACCACGGCCACCTCGGCGATCGTCCGGGGCGCCGCCGCCACGGAGGCCGGGGTGGCGGGCGGCCTCCAGCAGACGGCGATGAACATCGGACCGGCACTGGGCGTCGCCCTGGCCACCACCGTCGCGGGCCGCACCGCACCCGGCGCCGCCCTCACCGCGTCCGCCCTGGCGACCGCCGCCGTGGCCACGGCCGGAACGCTCCTGGCCCTCCGCCTTCCCCACCAGGCGGCTCCGCGCCGGAAGGCCGTCGAGCAGCCGTGACGCCGCCGCCCGGACCGGACGGCGATCTTCGAGGCGCGGCCTGCCCCACCGACCACGGCACGGCGGTCCGAAGACCTGGGCGAGTGGCTCCGAAGGCGGGCGGCCCGGGACGTCCGGCATCCGGGTTGCGACGACCGAAGAGCCGGACACCCTCCTGACCGCACTCCGACCCGTAGCCCGACCCGGCACGCATCACCGACTCCGCCACGGCGGAGTGCGGGCGCTCCGGCGACACCGCGCGCCGGCCGGCGTCGGCGGGCCGGGCCGGGCCGGGCCGGGCCGGGCCGGGTACAGCGGCAACCGCTCGCCCTCGTGTCACTCCGCCGTGCAAGGATCCGTGACCATGATCTCCGCCGAGCAAGTGACCAACCGCGCTGGTGACGAGGGCGTGATGCCGTTGCTCACACTGGACGAGTTCTTCGACGGCAACGACAACGAAGGATGCATCGCGCCGAACCAGTGGGGCTACGGGCGGCCCGCTCTCGCGGAACTGGCCGAGCGCTTCCGCGCCATCGAGGGGCGCGAGGACGTCGCCTGGGTCCGGGTGCAACTGCACCCGGAGACCTTGGAGATGGACGAACTCGCCGGGAGGCCGTCGCCATCTGCACCACGGCGGACGAGAGTGCCTGCTCTGCGTGGATCGATGGGTTCGAGGCCAGCGGTGTGATCCCGGAGCTGGTGGATGTCTTCCGTGACATTCCGGAGGTGCCACCCGGCGCGACGGTGTGGTCCGTCGTATGGGACTAGGCTCGGCGGCGATGGTGCCGGTCCCAACCACTCGTTGCTGACACCTGACTCTCTCCCCGCCGCGCCGCGCACACGCGCCCCGCCGGAGCCCTTCCTGCCCCTGCCCCTGCCCCTGCCCCTGCCCCTGCCCCTGCCCCTGGAGCCTGTCCGGTGGGTCGAGCAACCGGCAAGCAACAGGACCGTCCTCGCGTGCGCGGGGCGGGGTGACCGCCCAGATCCGGAGTCGGCTCGCCTTGCGCCGATCTTCGGCAGAACGTGGGACGAGGCGGTCGCCGGAAGTCCCATCACACAGCCACCAGGACGTCAGACAGACGGACCACCCATCTGACGTGCCATCAATGTGTCATCCCTCACGCGTCATTTGACGCGTAACCGGACGGATCGATCTTGCCGCGAAGACGATCACTCGGCTTGGATGGCCGTACCGACGCGTCACAGTCGGACCGCTGACGATGGGGGAAATGAACGAAATGCGCAGGAACGTGACAGCGGCAGTCATGGCGACCGCCCTGGTGGCCGGCTCCATGTTGGTCACCGGAGCCGGGACGGCACAGGCCCGGGACGGCGACGGGGCCGCGGCGGACACCGACTCCGCGATCGTGGCGGCCGCCGCGAAGGCCGCACCGCTGACCGCGCTCGCCGACGCCCTCGGCGAGCAGGGCCGCAGCGACGCCTACGCCGGCATCTACGGGAACCTGTCCGTGGACGAGGGCGCCGGCACGGTGACCCTCTACGTGACCGACCTCAGGGACGGCCAGAAGCTCATCGCGGCGGCCAAGGGCGCCCACCCGGGCATCGACAGCGGCCTCGCCAAGCTGGCGAGCGCCAAGTACGCGAAGAAGGACCTCGACGCGCAGGCCGACCGGCTGATCGAGTTGGGCGCGAGCGGCGTGACGGCCGGGTCCGTCTACAGCGTCGCCGTCAACCCGGACGGCTCCGGCCTGACCGTCGCGGGGAAGTCCGACAAGCTCGACTCGATCCGCAGCGCCATCGCCACCGGCTTCGCCGCCGACCTCACCGCCGCCCCGGTGACCGTCGCGGCTGGTGACCCGGTCACCGCTGCCTCGTGGCGCTGGAACGACAGCGCGCCGTTCATCGGGGGTGACGTCCTGGTCGGCTCGGCTCACGGCGGCGGGACCAGCCTGTGCACCTCCGGCCTGGTCCTGGACGGCGCCAACGGCGGCGACCTGGTCACCGCCGCCCACTGCTTCCGCCAGGGCACCGACGTCTACGGCGAAGGCGACTCCGTGGGCGACTTCTACGGGACGCACGGCCACAAGATCGGCCACGTCGTCAACACCAACCCGTACTGGGACGCCCAGGTCATCGAGGTCCCCGGCAGCAACGGCTCCGGCACCGCCTCCGACGAGGCCGACCAGCCCGCCGGCAGGTGGTACCGCGTCAAGGGCGTGTCCTACTCGTACAACGGCCAGTCGGTCTGCCAGGACGGCACCCACTCCTACTACTCCGGCCACGGCGTGCCCTGCGGCATCAAGGTCCAGAACGACGACGTGCGCTACCGCCTCGCCTGGGACGACGGCTCCGTGCACACGGTGCGCGGGGTCATGGGCCACAACGCGAACTGGGCGGTCACGGAGGGTGACTCCGGCGCGCTGGTCTTCAGCGTCACCAACGGCACCGACCGCCGGGCCAGGGGCATCGTCTCCGGCCAGTCCGGCAACACCAACCTGTACTGGACCGAGGCCCAGGACATCATCAACGCCATGGGCGTCGGGCTCAACCCGCGCACCTGACCGCACGTCCGCACCCGAGCGGCCGGGCCCCGGATCACCGTGCTGGTGACCGCCAGGCCCGGCCCGTTCCTCGAACCGGGCTCGAGCCAGCCGGCGCGCAGCAGGGCGCCGGCGTGCACGGCGGTCAGCGCCAACCGGCGGCCGGGGCTGCCGTGCAGATCCTGAACGATGCCGCTCCCGCAGCCGGGCCTGATGCGCCCGCCTTGTCGAGGCCGGTGGGCGGACCGCCTCGGCTGCCTCGGCGCAAGCGGTTGGCCCGCCGGTTCCTCGGTTCCGGGGTGCCCGCCGGTTCCTCGGTTCCGGGATGCCTGCCGATCACTCGACCCACCGGACAGGCCCTGGTCCCGCCACCTGAACCTGCTGCCGTTCCCTCCCGTCGCCGCCCCGGAGCGTCGCCCGGCCCGTCCGATCACATCGCGCTGCGCCCCGACGGGGCCGACTGACGGCTCGCCTCCCGGCCGGACGGCCCCTCGCGGTGCGTGAAGGCCGCCCGGTAGGCGGTCGGCGCCAGGCCGGTGCGGCGGGTCAGGTGCAGGCGCAGCGAGTCGGTGGTGGCCAGGCCGCTGAGCCGGGCCACCCGGTCCATCGGGAGGTCGGTGGTCTCCAGCAACTCCTGGGCCCGCAGTACCCGTTGATGCAGCAGCCACTGCAGCGGGCTGAGTCCCGTCTCGGCGTGGAAGCGCCGGGTCAGGCTGCGCACGCTCATTCCGGCGTGCGCAGCCAACTCGGACCGCGTGAGCGGAAGCTGCAGCCGCTCCAGCGCCCACGCCCGGGTGGCGGCCAGCGTGCTGCCGGACTCCGGCGGCAGCGGCGCGGCGATGAACTGCGCCTGCCCGCCGGGCCGGACCGGCGCGGCGACCATCAGCCGGGCCGCCTCGTTGGCCACCGCCGCGCCGTGGTCGCGGCGCAGCAGGTGCAGGCACAGGTCGATCCCCGCCGACAGCCCGGCCGAGGTGAACAGGTTGCCGTCCTCGGTGAACAGCACGCCCGGGCGCAGGTCGACGCGCGGGTGACGCGCCGCGAACTCCTCCGAGCGGGCCCAGAACGTGGTCGCCGGCCGCCCGTCCAGCAGCCCGGCCTCGGCGAGCACGAACGCGCCGGTGCAGATCGACGCCACCCGTCGGCCGTCCGCGGCCGCCCGTCGCAGCACCTCCAGCACCTGCGGCTCCACGTCCTCGCGTGCCACCGTCCCGGTGACGATCACGGTGTCGGCGTCCGCGGCCTCCGCCAGCCCGTACGGAACCGCCACCGACAGACCGGAGTTGGTGGCCAGCGGCCCCGGTCGCGCGGTGCAGATCCGCACCCGGTAGACCGGCTCGCCGCCCACCCGCACGCCCCCGAGCACCAGCTCGGGGATGGTCAGGTCGAACAGGGTGGCCGGCGGAACGGCGATGACGGCGACACGGTGCACTGGCCCGAACCTCCGGATCTCTGGCATTCGGGCCACTATCCCACGGGTCGCCGCCCCGGAAGGCTGGGGGGCAGTCCACCCGGCCGGCCCGCGGCCGGGCCACCTCATGCCAGGAGCACCATGCCCACGCACGTCGTCGTCGGATCCGGCGCCACCGGATCGGCCCTCGCCCACCTGCTCGCCGATTCCGGCGAAGTGGTCCGACTGGTCAGCCGCCGGGGCTCGGGCCCCGAACACCCGCTGGTCCACCGGGTCGCCGCCGACGCCACCGACACCCACCGCCTCGCCGAACTCACCCGCGGCGCCCGCACCCTGTACCAGTGCGCGATGCCGCCGTACGACCGCTGGCCGGAGCTCTTCCCCACCCTGGGCGCCGCCGTGCTCACCGCCGCCGAACGCAGCGGCGCCGACTACGTGATGCTCGGCAACGTCTACGCCTACGGCCCCGCCGACGGCCCGCTGACCGAGGACCGACCGCTCGCCCCCACCACCGCCAAGGGCCGCGTCCGCGCCGAACTCTGGCAGCGCGCCCTCGACGCGCACACCGCCGGGCGGGTCCGGGTCGCCGAGGTCCGCGCCGCCGACTTCCTCGGTCCCGGCGCCCTCTCCCCGTTCAGCCTGCTCACCGCCGGCCCGCTGCTGGCGGGCGCCCCCGCCGCCCACCTCGGCGACCCCACCACGCCGCACAGCTGGACGTACACCGGCGACGCCGCCCGCACCCTGCGCGCCGCCGCCGACTCCGAGACCTGGGGCCGGGCCTGGCACGTTCCCTCCACCTCGCACGCCCCCGCCGCCGAACTCGCGGCCCAACTCGCCCGCGCCGCCGGCCGCCCACTGCCGGAGCTCCCCGCGCTCGACCGCGCCGCCCTCGCCGAACTCGGCCGCACCGACCCGGTGGTCGCCGAACTCGTCGAGATGCTCTACCTCTACGACCGGCCCGCGCTGCTGGACGCCACCGACACCGAACGCCGACTCAGCGTCAGCGCCACCCCGCTGCGGCAGGTGCTCGCCGAACTGACGACCGGCTGCTGACGGGCGGGCGGGCGAGCGGGCAACAGCCCGGCCGGCACCGGGCCGCCGCCCGCGTACGCCCCCCGCGCGCAGCGGGCGTCTGTCCTCCATCGCACAGACGTGTTGCGAGAGTTGGAGGAGAGACACGGTCGCCCGTTCCGGTGTGGATCATTCATCCGCCGGATCAGGCGAAGTCGTACTCGTCGACGTCCAGAGCAGCACCGGTGGCGTGGAGAAACGCCAGCACGTCGCGTCCCAGGTGCCACCCCAGTAGGTCCGGACCCTCGATGAGCTCTGGGGAGGCGCTGGCGAGGCGGTCCTGTCCATCCTCATCGTTGAACATGCGCACAACTTCCAGAACAGCACTGGGGCCTTGACGATCGTCGGCGTCGAGCTGCCGGGCCAGGGCCGCGATTGCATCGACGTGCGGTTCGAGCCGCGCCACGACGCGGGCAACCTGTTCGTCGACGCTCATGCCCGGCTCACTGCATACGATCTTCCATCGGTGAAGGACCGGAATCACTTGGGGTTCGGTGAAGCGGCTGCCTCGAACCGTGATCTCGTCCGGTTCGATTCCCAGCACAGCCGTCATCTCCGCGGCCGACATGGTGAGGCTGGACAGCCCGAAGTAGACGTACTGACTGATGAACATGCGGGAAGGATAGGCGTCGCACCGGTTGGCGGCTCGCCAATTGGTATGTGGCACCGGGCGATTGGCAGGACAATGACCGAGCCCGGGACCGGCGCGCCGGTCAGTGCCGGTGGCCGGTCACCGTCCTCGCAACGAGGGCGGTGACCGGCCCGATTCGGCTCGATGAGGATGCCGCGGGCCACCAGGCGCTTCAGCTTCGCCCGGGTGCCTTCGGAGTTCCGTGGCTCGGTGCCGAGGCCGAGAGCCCGGCAGACGTCCTCGGCTCGGAGTCCGCCTCCGGCCCGCTCCATGGCGGCCAGGCGCGGGCCGTATCCGGGCAGCAGCGTCCCCGGCAGCGGGAGGCCATCCTCGGCAGCCAGATCCACCACGGTCTCGCGCGGGTGATCTTCCGACGCTTCAAGGTGTCTTCCCGGCAACCGACGACCGCATCGGGCCCGCCCCGCCTCGCGCGCGCCCCGCGCGAGGGGCGAGGGGTCCCCGGCTCTCCTCCGGTGCCCGACGAGCCCTCCGTGTCGCCGAATCACACGGCCCGCCACTCCGTCACTCGACGGGCTGCAGCGTCCGCGCCGCGCCGACCGCCGCCACCGGAGCGGTCGGGCGGCGGGTGAGGAGGTGCAGCGCCACGAGTTGCACCACTGCGCCGACGGCCTGGCCGAGCCACACGCCGTTCAGCCCGAGGGGCCCCGACAGACCGACCGCGCAGGCGAGTTGGGCGCCGAGGCCGAGCAGCACCGAGCACGCCAGCGCCCGCCCCGCGCCGGTCGCCTGGTGGACTCCGCCGAGGGCGACGACCAGGGCGTACGGGAGCAGGTAGACCGCCGCCATGCGCAGGAAGCCGACGGACTGGGCGGCGACCGCCCGGTCGTCGGTGAACAGCGCGGTCAGCGGGGCGGCGAGGGCTGCCGATGCCGCCGCCGTCCCGGCGCCGAGTACGGCGGCCAGCCGGACGACGGCTCGGCGGAGGGGTGGCAGGGCCCCGCCGTCGCCGGCTCCGGCGAGGTGGGAGGCCCGCAGCGCGGCCGCCTGGCGCACGGCGTAGAAGGCCATGGTGACGACCAGCAGCAAGCGGTAGCCGATCCCGTACCCCGCCACCGCCGCCACGCCGAAGCCTGCCACCAGGCCGAGTTGGGCCGTGCCGACGGCCATCCGGGCGGTGAAGTCCAGACTGAACGGCGCGCCCGCCCGGACGATCCGCAGCGCTGCCGCGCGGGTGCCCCGTGGGGCGGCGCCGGGCTTCGGGACGGCCGCGCCGGCGCGCGATCGCAGGCGCAGCGTCACGGCGAGGGCGATCGCCCGGGAGGCCGTCAGGGCGAGGGCCGCGCCGGTGACGCCGAGGGCGGGCAGCGGGCCGGGGCCGAGGATCAGCAGGGGATCCAGCACCAGGAGCAGGGCGTTGGAGAGCAGGGCGATCCGCATCGGGGTGCGGGAGTCGCCGGCGCCCTTGAAGAGCTCGTCGGCGACGCGCTGGGCGAAGAAGAGAACGAAGGCCGGGAAGGCGACGGTGAAGTAGTCGGCCGCCCGGGCGGCTGCCTCGCCGTCCAGGAAGGCGCCGGCGAGCCGGTCGCGCAGCAGGAAGCCGGGCACGGCGAGGGCGAGGCTGCCGGCGGCGCAGAGCCACCAGGCGGCCCGGGTGGTGCGGGCGGCCTCGCCGTGGTCGCCTGCGCCGTGGGCGCGGGAGAGCCGGACGGCGGTCCCGGAGGAGACCATCAGGACGAGCCCGAGCAGCAGGTTCTCCACGGTGCCGGCGAGGGCGACGGCGGCGACGGCAGTGCCGCCGAGGCGGGCGACCCAGAACGTGCCGATCACCGAGGCGACCACGCCTGACAGCAGTTCGACGTAGACCGGTCCCGCCAGTGCGGCCAGTCGGGGCAGGTGCCCGCCCATGGTTCCCCCTCGCTCCTCCGCCGGCACGCACGCAAGCGGCTACATCGATTCGAGCTATGCCCGAACAGAGATACATCGGATCGATGTATCTCGGCAAGAGGTAACATGACCGCGCATCAGGGCGCTCTCCGACGAAAGGCTCCCGACCGTGCTGACGCTCGCGATCCTCGGCTTCCTCTACGACCAGCCGCTGCACGGCTACCAGCTCAAGTCCCGGATCACCGGCCTGACCGGCCACGTCAGGCCGGTCAGCGACGGCGCGCTCTACCCGGCCATCACCCGACTGGAGAAGGCCGGGCTGCTCGACCGGCGCCCCGAACCGGGCACCGGAGCGGCCCCGCGCCAGACCCTGGAACTGAACGAGCGGGGACGGGCCGAGCTGCTGCGGAGACTGGCCGACCCGGAGCAGGCCGAGATCACCGACCAGATGCGGTTCTTCGCCCTCGCGTCCTTCCTCCACCACCTGGCCGACCCGGCCCGGCAGGCCGCCGTCCTGCGCCGCCGCTTGGCCTT
The DNA here is from genome assembly GCF_040298565.1 of Kitasatospora sp. NPDC001539. Lineage (NCBI taxonomy): Bacteria > Bacillati > Actinomycetota > Actinomycetes > Kitasatosporales > Streptomycetaceae > Kitasatospora > Kitasatospora sp. NPDC001539. The sequence goes on from NZ_JBEPAK010000003.1 coordinate 19,589, forward strand.
CCTGGAGGCCCCGAGCAGCTTCTTCTACGACGGCGACGACGGGGACGGCCTGCCCGTCACCGCGGAGCGCGAACCGAATCCGTTCCGGCGCGGCATCCTGCTGGTGGCCCGGGCCTCCAGCGCCGCCGAACGGGCCTGGCTCACCGAGACCATCGCCGACCTGGAGCGCCGCTAGGTCCTGTCCGACAAATGATCATCCGATCGGTTCGCGGAGGCGGAGGATCAGGAAGGCCAGGACGCCACCGGCGCGCAACGGTCGGCGAGCCTGTCGGACCTAGCGGCGCGCCGGTCCCGTCAGCCTCCCAGCGAGCGAACCGCTCGGAGAGGGTCTGCCGCCCGGGGCTCCGTGGCGCGATCTGCCCGAGCGGTAGCCGCCACAGCAATCATTGACCACCTGAGGATCACGCCGCGCACGGCCACGCCCGTCCACCTGCGGCAACCGCGGCTCAATCGGCTCCCATGCCGCGTCCGTCACCTGGCCTCGATCTGCCACACGATCAATGATCAGGAGCGCTTCTGGTCGGACTCGCACACGGGGTCCACCACGAACCGACTGAGCCGATAGGTGGTCGGCTGCACCAGACGGCCGCACAGGGTGTCGATCCGGATCATCGACCCGTCGATTCGCGCCTCCTGAAGAAGGCGCAAACGGGCGCGCACCTCCGCCTCGTCCCGCGTCTCGAGGATCACTTCCCATCGCCCCGCGTCCGGCGCGGTGCGAGCAGCGTGCCGCTGCCTCTCGACCTCTCGCAGCTTCCGCCTCCCCTGTCCTGGCACCGGCCAAGAATCGCCGGCCGGTGTGGGAACGGCAAGGCAATTGAACCGACCACCTCCCCGCCCGGTGATCATCTGCCAGACACGCCCCAGCCCGCCCGGTGGGCCGGGACGTACCGGGCGGAGCCGTCCGGGCGAGCGGTAGGGTCACCCGCGTGGCGGTCCCGGCGCGGGCCCACCGCAGGCGGTCCGGGAGGCCCGATGACCAGGTGGCGGCGGTTCGAGCGGCAGGGCGCCGCGATGGAGTACTGGGAGATCCGTCAGGAGGGGATCCGCTGCTTCCTGCGCTGGGGCTCCGACCGGACGTCCGGCAAGGCGAGCACGACGATCCTCGACGACGAGGAACAGGCGCGTCGCCACGCAGTGCGCAAGGTCGACGATCGTCTCCGCAAGGGGTTCACCGAGGTGGAGCCTCGCTGCGATCCGGCAGAGGCCGAGGCCGGAACACCGGTGCTGGAGCTCGTCAGCAGGGCTGCCGGTCCGCACGCGCCGGTGCCGGAGTTCCTGCCGGTCGACGGGTTCGACCAGGTCTTTCGCTGCGCGCGCACGCCCGATCACCCGCGGGGATTCTTCGAGTACTACGTGCTGCGCGAGCAGGGTCGCAGCGCGGTCCGCTTCGCCGTGCGAGCCGGCAGCCACCAGGACGCGGTGGTCGCCGGGTTCCTGGACTTCCTCTGCTCCAGGCGCGATCTCGCCTTCGCCGGCCGGTCCCACCGCAAGGTGGCGTTGCCGGATCCGGTCGGGCCTTTCGGTCACGCGCTGTTCTGCTCGCCCGCACTGGGCCGGGCCGGCGCTGGGCATCCGGCGACGGCGGCGCGGGTGGCGACAGCCTTCCCCGTGTTCGACTGCGAGATCGGGGACGAGGATCCCGAGGTGCTGGTCGACGCCCGCATCCACGGTCACGCCTCGCTGCCCTTCAGCGACTGGGGACGACAGCCGCATCCCGCCGTCGACATGCGCTTCGACGTCCAGCCGTCGCTCTACCGCCCGTCACCGAAGTTCAAGGCCTTCCGGCCGGCCGACCTCCAAAAGCTCATGGACGCACTGCCGACGGCAGCACCGCAGAGCTGGCTCGAGGTGCGGTCCTTCCGAGGCGCGACCACGCGCCTTCGACCCGACACAACCGTGTCCTTCGCCGACGTGTGGTCCTTCCTGATCTGAGGAAACCCGAGGGCCGGCCCGGCTGCCCCTGCCGCAGCCCCCCGAGCGTCCGAACGGCGAGGGACGGCGCACCGGAACTCGGTCACCACCAGGCCGTTCGCCCACTGCCGAACGGCGGGGCCGGGGAACGGATTTCCGCCATTCCGCACCTGGTCCCACCCGGCGCGCGCGTCGCTATGATGACCTCTCTCACGTCCACGGCGCCCCTCCGCGGCGTGATCCACCACCGCGCTCCGCCCGTCTCCTGGAGGCAGCCGTGCCCAGTGAAGTGACCGCAGCCACCCGTCCCGCGCCGCTGAAGCTGGACGACATCCCCGGCTGGTTCTTCGGTCTGGACCGGGCGGCCTTCACCCACCTGCTGACCGCGCAGACCGCCGCCGGCGTCAAGGGCGACATCCTGGAGCTCGGCAGCTACCTGGGCCGCAGCGCCGTCCTGCTCGGCGACCACCTCCAGCCGGGCGAGCGGCTCACCGTCTGCGACCTCTTCGACTCCGAGGCGGGCGACGCCGACAACGCCGCCGAGATGGCGATGTCCTACCGCAAGACGCTCACCCGCAGCGCCTTCGAGTCCAACTACCTGGCGTTCCACCGCGAGCTGCCCGAGATCGTCCAGGCGCCGACCTCGGTGCTGGCCGACGGCCGGATCCCGGCGGGCAGCTGCCGTTTCGTCCACGTGGACGCCTCGCACCTGTACGAGCACGTCGCCGGGGACATCACGGTGGCCAGGGCCGCCCTGGCCGCGGACGGCCTGGTCGCACTGGACGACTACCGCTCCGAGCACACCCCGGGCGTCTCCGCGGCGGTCTGGGAGGCGGTCTTCACCGGCGGCCTGCGCCCGGTGCTGCTCACCCCGATGAAGTTCTACGGCACGTGGGGCGACGCCGCGGCCGCCCGGCAGGTGCTGCTGGAGCGCGACTGGCGGGGCGAGGGCTACACCGTGGACGAGGACACCATCGCCGGGCAGCACGTGCTGCGGCTGAACTACCAGGTGAAGACGCCCGCGACGGTCCAGCGCTCCGCCTCCCGCCGCCTCGCGCTGGACCTGCTGCCGCCGGTCGCCACCCGGGCGACCCGCCGGATGCTGCGGACGCTGCGCGAGCGCCGCGCCGTCCGGCCGACGCCGAGCGCCTGACCTCGCGCGCGAAGGCGCTGCCGCCGTCCCGGCCGACAGGGCGTGGCCGGCGGGGAGGCATGCCGGCACCGCGCACGGCACCAGACGGCCCCGGGGCGACCACGCCCGGGGCCGTTCCTCGTCCCGGCACACCTGCCGTTCGCCGGCACGCCTGCCGTCGCAGGCACGCCCTGCCGGTCGGCTGCACCCCGTCCGGCAGCTGCGCCCTGCCGCTCGGCTCGCTCTGTCCGTCGGCTGCACTCGCCGGACCGCCAGACCACTGAGGCGGACGGACCGGCTCGTTCCACACCGCCTTCAATGATGATATTCCTGTCGTATTTTCAATTTCCCTTCACTCTTGCGGGGGTATTTCCGTTAAAGATTTGCCCATGACACCTTAAAGCTCACATAGTGAAGAAGCCTAAGTTCGGTCTAGCGAAGACCAAGTCCAGGCAAATACTTCACGAGTGAGGAGAGATCCGTGTTCGACGGTTTCACCGAGGTCGGCCCCGGTCAGCGGCTCCGCGAGGAGGTCGCCCGCCCCGGCACCACGCCCCTGATCGGCGTCTACGACATGTACTCGGCCTCCATCGCGGCCGAGCACTACGACGGCCTGTTCGTCTCCGGCTTCGGCTTCGCCGCCTCCTACTACGGCCTGCCGGACATCGGCTTCATCGCCTGGCCCGACATGGTCGCCTTCGTCGAACGGCTGCGCGGCGCCTTCCCCCGGCACCACCTGCTGGTCGACATCGACGACGGCTACGTCGACCCCGAGGTCGCGTGCCACGTCGTGCGCCGGCTGGAGCGCATCGGAGCCTCGGGCGTGATCCTGGAGGACCAGAAGCGCCCGCGCCGCTGCGGCCACGCCGACGGCAAGCAGGTCCTCCCCCTGGACGAGTACCTGGAGAAGCTCCACCTCGTCCTCGCCAACCGCACCGACCTCCTGGTCGTCGCCCGCACCGACGCCACCGAGGAGCAGGACATCCTGCGCCGCGCCCGTGCGCTCGCCGAGACGGACGCCGATGTGGTGCTGGTGGACGGCGTGCGCAGTGAGGAGTGGATCCGCCGGATCCGCCAGGTGGTCGGTGACAAGCCGCTGCTGTTCAACCAGATCGCGGGCGGCAAGTCGCCCCGCCTGTCGCTGCCCGAGCTGACGGACCTGGGGGTGGACGTGGCGATCTACAGCACGCCGTGCCTGTTCGCGGCGCACCGGGCGATGGAGGAGGCGCTGGCCGGGCTGAAGGTCGCCGACGGGCGGCTCCCGGCAACGGCCGGCGAGAGCCGCCAGATCGGGGTGCGGGAGTCCACCGAGTTGTTGGAGCGGAACATCACCCGCTCCCGTCAGCTCCTGGCGGTGACGGGATGACGGCCGGACCGCACGGGCCCGCTCCGCCTCGGTCGGCCGCCGCGCTCGAGGCCCGTGCACGACTGGTCGGCGCGCGGCGCGCCACCGGAATGCGGGTCGGCGAAAAGCCGGTCGGACGGGAGCCGGTCGGCGAGGAGCCGGTCGGCGGAACGCGCGTCAGCGGAACGCGGATCGAAGCGCTGCGGACTGCTGTGCTGGGGCCGGCCGTGGCGTGCGTCCTGCTCGCGGCCGGTGCCCCGCCGGCCTTCGCGGGTGGCGGGCTGATCACGGTCATCGACAACTCCAACGCCGACTCCTGGCTGGAGGTCGACCGTACGGCCAACCTGCAGAACGGCAGCGGCTCGGCGGGCAGCGACCACGACGGCGCCGGATCCCTGGTCGGCGGCCTGCTCGGCCCCACGGCGGCCGCCGGCCCGTCGCCCCGTCCGGTGCGAGGGAGCGAGCGATGACCGGGCCCCCTGCGAGCGCCTCGCGGCGGCGCCGGCCGGACGGGTACCTGCTGGCACTGGCCGGTACGGTCGCCCTGGCCGCCCTGTTCCCGGTTCCCGGCGGCGCCCCGGCCCGGTTCGCCGGGGGCGTCTGCGACCTGGCGGTGGCGCTGCTGTTCTTCCTCTACGGCGCCCGCCTGTCCACCCGCGAGACCCTGGCCGGGCTGCGCCACCTGCGGCTGCACGGGCTGGTGCTCGCCGCCACCTTCGGGCTGTTCCCGCTGCTCGGGCTGGCCACCGGTCTGCTGACGCCGGTTCCGCTGACCGGGCAGCTCCAGGCCGGGGTGCTGTTCCTCTGCCTGGTGCCGTCGACGGTGCAGTCCTCGGTGGCGCTCACGGGCGCCGCCGGTGGCGACGTCCCGGCGGCGATCTGCGCGGGGACGTACTCCAGCCTGGCCGGGCTGCTGCTCACCCCGCTGCTGGCGGCCGGGTTGCTGGGCTCGCACACCGTGCTGTCAGCGGACGGCCTGCTGCGGATCGGGGTCCAGCTGCTCGCGCCGTTCCTGCTCGGGCAGGTCCTGCGGCCTTGGATCGGCGACGCCTTGACGCGCCGCAAACGGCTGTTGGCGCCGGTGGACCGCGGTTCGATCCTGCTGGTCGTCTACACGGCGTTCAGCGCGGCGGTGGCGCAGGGCGTGTGGAGCCAGGCGACGCCACCCGCCCTGCTCGGGCTGCTCGCGGTGCTGTTCGCCCTGCTGATCGCCGTCCTGGCCGTCACCCTGCTCGGGTCCCGGCTGCTGCGGCTGGACCGCCGGGCCGCGATCGCGGCTGTGCTGTGCGGCTCCCAGAAGAGCCTGGCCAACGGGCTGCCGATGGCCGCCGTGCTGTTCGGGCCGGAGGCGGGGGTGATGGTGCTGCCGCTGATGGCCTACCACCAGCTCCAACTGGTCGTCGGCACCGTGCTCGCCGGGCGCTGGGCCCGGGCGCCCGCCGCGGCTTCCGTCGAGGGCCGGCCACCGGTCGCGCTCGGCGGCCCGAGCGCACTCGGCGGTCCGGGCGCACTCGGCGGCCCGGGCGCGCCGCCGGCTCCCGGGTGACCGCCGTCGGAAACGTTCGGCCGCGGCACCGGGCGGGCCCCCGAACCGGACGGGGTCGCGGTTCGAGGCAGCCGCTTCACCGAACCCAGAAGGGTCCTGGTCCTCCACCGACGGAAGGCCTCATACCGACCGAGAGCCTGGCTTGAGCGCTGAGGAACGAGAACTCAGGTGAGTTCGCGACGGAAGACGACCATTGACCGGCCCGGACCGAGGTAGTCCTCGACGATCTCGTCGCTGAACCCGATGCTGCGGTGGAAGGCCACCGAGCCGGTGTTGGGCAGCGAGGTGATCGCCTTCAGACGGACCGCGCCCTGGGTCCGGGCCACGCGCTCGAACTCCTCGTACAGCCGCCGGGCCAGGCCGAGGCCCCGAGCGTCGTCGCGGGTGGCGATGAGGTGGACGTAGCCGGTGGCGTCCGGGGTTACGAAGCCGACCAGGTAGGCGAGGATCCCGGCCTCGCCGCGCGCGACGAAGCATGTCGAGCCGAACTCCCGCACCAGGACCGGGAGGTGGCCGGCTCGCAGGTCGCGCTCGCCCCAGTAGCGGTGGTGGTCCTCGACCACCTGGACCAGGTCGGTGATGTCGGCGGTCTCGATCGTCGGCTGCATGTCCGAGATCATAATCAGGTGGGGGGAAGGCAGCCGCGCCGGCTTCACCCTCGCCTCAGCCAGAGACTCCTCTCGGCGAACACCACGTCGCGATCAGAAACGAACCACCCAGAACGTCACCTGACGCCTTCTCAGCCCAGCGCCCGCACCGCCTCCAGCACGTCCAGCCCGAGTTCCGGGTCCGCGTCCTCCGGAAGGTTCACGGACAGGCGGGTGACCAGCCCCGCGTAGCGGCGGTGGATCTCCTGCGCGACCTCCTCCACCGAACCGGAGACCGCGAAGGTGTCGAACACCTCGTCGTCGATCAGCGCGGCCATCTCCGCCCAGCGCCCGCGCACCGAGTAGGTGTGCAGTTCCTCCTGCAGCCCCTCCCAACCGTGCTGGGCCAGCACCGGCCGGTAGGCCGGGGTGGAGGCGTAGAAGGCGAGCCGCTCCCGCACCCCGGCCCGGTTGGCGGCGAGTTCCTCCGCGGTGCGGCCGGTGGCGGTGAGCACGTTGCCGACGATCTCGAACGGCCGCCGGGTCCACTCGGCGCCGGCCGCCTCGGCCCGGCCGCGCTCCTCGGCGAGGCCGGGCAGCACCTGGTCGGCCAGGTAGGCGGCCGAGGTGAAGGGGTGGCTGAGGAAGCCGTCGGCCACCGCTCCCGCGGTGCGGGTCATCAGCGGGCCGACGCCCGCCAGCAGGATCCGGGGCACCCCGGCCGGGACCGGATCCGGCGAGAACACCGGCGTCATGACCGTGTGGGTGTAGAACTCGCCGCGGAAGCGCAGCCGTTCACCGGTCTGCCAGCTGTGCCAGATGGCCCGCACCGCCTGCACGTACTCGCGCATCCGGGCGGCAGGGCGGTCCCAGGGCATGCCGAAGCGCTTCTCGATGTGCGGCTTGACCTGCGAGCCGAGCCCGATGACGGCCCGCCCGCCGGAGGCGGCGTGCAGTCCCCAGGCCTGGTAGGCGAGCGTCATCGGGGTGCGGGCGAAGGCGACCGCGATGCCGGTGGCCAGTTCGATCGACTCGGTGCGGTCGGCGGCCCGGGCGAGTTGGAGGAACGGGTCGTACGCCGTCTCGGCGACCACCAGCCGGTCCATGCCCCGGCGTTCGGCCTGCTCGGCGGCGTCCAGGATGCCCGCCGGGTGCCCGGAGGCGGTGGCGTCGAGGCGGAGGGCGGCGGGTCGGTCCATGGGCGGGCTCCTGGTCACGGGCGGCGGTGCTACCGGGCTAGCCTGCCACGCGGTCAGCAGCCCCCCGAACCTGCCGGTCCCTCCGCACCGGCCGGTCCCCCCGCAACGATCCCTCCGCACCGGCCGGTCCCCCCGCACCGACCGATCTCCTCCGCGTCGGCCGGAACCGCTGCGCCCGCCCGTACCGTCACCCCGTCACCCCGTCACCCCGTCACCCCGCCGCCGAACAGCCGGTCCAGGTGCCGGTCCACGGCGGCCAGCGCAGCCGCCGGTTCGACCACGCCGAGCTCCAGGAGCGTGGCGAAGCCGGTGAGCGCGAGCAGCAGGTCGGTCTCCACCACCGGGTCGCACTCGGGCGCGATCAGCCCGTCGATGATCGCCTGCCGAACCACCTGCTCCACCAGGGCCCGCCCCTGGATCAGTCCGCTCCCGGCCCGCACGCGGACCTCCTCGTCGTGCAGCGCCTCCAGGACGTAGGCGGCGCTCATCCGGCTGGTCGCGCGTGAGTCGGCGTGCAACGGCAGCAGTTCGACCAGCATCGCTCGCAGCACCTGCCGGGGGTGCGGGGCCTCGCCGAGCGCCGACAGCGCCCGGCGCACGCGCAGTGCGCTCTGCTCCCCTGCCAGGTCCGCCGCGAAGGCGAGCAGTTCCGCCCGGGAGCCGAAGTAGTGCTGCAGTTGGCCGAGCGAAATGCCCGCCTCCTGCGCGACCTCGCGCCCATAACGCTGGGGGCCACCGAAGGATGTCCGAAGGAGGAGCCTCCCGATGCTCGGCCGACCCGTCGCCCCACCCCTCGCCCGCATCGCGGAGGGAACCGTCCGCGGCTTCCTGGACCGGGGGTTGCCGGTCTTCCGCGGCATCCCCTACGCCCAGCCGCCGGTCGGTGCGCTCTCCGGTTCGCCGCCCCGGCCCCACGGGAGCGCTGGCACGGCGTCCGCGAGGCCTTCGAGTTCGGCCCGAGCGTCCCGCAGTCCGGCCCGCTGGCCGCCCCGCCGACCCGGGGCACCGACTGGCTGACGCTCGACGTCTGCACGCCGGACCCGGGCGGGGCGGGCCTGCCGGTGCTGGTCTGGCTCCACGGCGGCGGCTACATCTCGGGCACCTCGGGAGACCCGCTCTACGACCCGGTTCGGCTCGCCCGGGCCGGGTTGGTCGCGGTGGGCGTCAACTACCGGGTGGGCGCCGAGGGTTCGCAGTGCTGGCGGGCGCTCCGGCCAACCGCGGCTTCCTGGACCAGGTGGCGGCGCTGGAGTGGGTGCAGCGCAACATCGCCGCGTTCGGCGGCGATCCGGGCCGGGTCACCGTCGCGGGCCAGTCCGCCGGCGCCGGTTCCGTCGCCGCGCTGCTGACCATGGAGCGGGCGCGCGGACTGTTCCGCCGGGCCGCCGCCCACAGCGTCCCGGGCAACCTCTGCACCCCCGCGCTGGCGGCCGAGGTCACCGCCGCGCTGGCCGGACGACTCGGCGCGGCCCCCACCGCCGCCGGGTTGGCCGAGGTCGACCCGTGGCGGCTGGCCGCGGCCGTCACCGACCTGGGCGCCGCGCTGCCGGAGCACCTCGCCCGTTGGGGCCGCCTGGCGCAGAGCGGCATCGCCACCGTTCCGGTGGTCGACGGCGAGGTGCTGGCGGAGGAGCCCTGGACCGCCCTGGCCGCCGGGCGGGCCACCGGGATCGAGCTGCTGGTCGGCCACGCCCGGGACGAGTTCCGGCTGTTCAGCGTCCTCGCCGGACGGCACGGTGGTTTCACCGAGGAGGAGGCCCGTACCGCGTTGGACCTGTTCGCCCCGCAGCCGGGCGGCCCGGACGCCTACCGCGCCGCCCACCCCTGAGCCGCCCCCGCGGTCCTCCTCGAGGCGGTCAGCTCGGACGCCCTGTTCCGGATGCCCTCCCTCCACCTCGCCGAGGGCAACGCCGCGGCCGGCGGCACCTCCCACCTCTTCGAACTGGCCGTCGCCGCACCGGCCCTGGGCGGGGTGTTCGGTGCCTGCCACGGTCTGGACGTCCCCCTGGCCTTCGGCACCCTCGACAGCCCCACCGCCCGGCAGTTCCTCGGTGACCCACCCGGGCCGGACGCCGTCGCCGCCTCCCGCGAGCTCCAGCGGGCCTGGGTCCGGTTCGTCTCCACCGGCGACCCGGGGTGGGCCGCCTACGAGCCGCGCCACCAGCTCACCCGGCTCGTGGACGCCCGATCGGAGACGGTCCGCTACCCCGAACAGGCCTCCCGGAGGATCTGGGCGCGGCACGCCCCCACCGCCTTCGACCTGGTGTGACGAAGGCGGCCGGAGCGGCCGCGCCCCCGGTCAGGAGCTGCGGCGCGGCACCGACGCCTCGAAGTCGGCGAAGCCGCGCTCCTGACGCCACTCCTGCTGCGCCTTCGGGCTGGCCGCCAGCAGCGCCGCGCAGCGCTTGCCGGGGCGGTCGTTGCCGAGCGCCTCGCCGGCGCACTCGGGCGCCGGGCGGAAGCGGTCGGCGTCCTTCCAGAGGCTGCGGCCGGGCAGGAAGCCGTACTCCAGAGAGTTGCGGGCGAGGTCCTTCAGGTCCCGGTACCCCAGGTCGTAGCGGGTGGTGGCCTTCTGGTACTCGCCGGTGATGTCGCCGCGCGAGACGCCCGGGTCGTCGGTGGCCAGCGCGGTGGGCACGCCGTGGCTGCGGTAGAGCGGGAAGGGGTGCTCCTGGCCGGAGACGCCGAGGATCTGCTCGTTGCTGGTGAGCGGCACCTCGATCAGGACGTGCCGTTCGGCCAGGGTGTCCAGCAGTTCCTCGGAGTCGTCCTCGTGGACGACGTCGACGCCGTGACCGATCCGCTCGGCGTGGCCGGTCAGCACGGCCTCCCGGATGTGCGAGCGCAGGTCCTCCGGCTTGACGAGCCCGGGCACCAGCTCGCCCGCGTGCAGGGAGATGTGGGCCTTGGGGTAGAGCGGGTGCAGGTAGTCCAGCATCCGCATCTGGAGGTCGTAGTTCTCCAGCGAGGCCGGGTAGTCCTCGGGCTGGACGAGGTTGACGGCCACGAACCGGTCGTCCCGGCTGGCGAGTTCCATGCCGAGCAGGAGCTGGGTGAAGACCCGGGCGGGCGTGGAGGCCCGGGAGGCCTGGGAGATGATCCGGACGGTCACCGAACAGCCGGGTGCGGGGCTCCCGGTGCCGCAGTTCTCGGTGGCGCGGTACTCGTCGAACATCTGGTCCGCGTCCGAGCGGGCCTGGGCGACGAGCTTGTCGATGCCGCCGTCGGCGAGCAGCTTGTCGCGCAGCCTGGCGAGGTCCGGGTCGTAGCCGACCTTGGCCGCGAGTGCGGCGGCGCCCGGCGAGGCCGGGGTGAGCATGGTCTCCAGGTAGCTCTGGTTCTGATCGGCCATGGTCTCGGTGACCTCGGCCAGCATCCGGCCCGGGTGGCGCCAGCTGGCCTCGCCGAACTTGCCGAAGGTGGCGAAGAAGTGGTCGTGGCCGGATTCGGCGCCGGGTGTGAAGTCCTGCATCGACCAGGCGCGGATGACCTGTCGGCGGAACGCCTGGTCGGTGACGGCGTCGGCGGCCGGGCGGGCGGTGGCGGTGCAGGGCGCCACCTGCGCGGTCAGGGTGACGGTGTCGATGCAGAGGCCGTCCTCGTCGGCCAGTTGGATCAGCAGCTCGGTGGAGACCGCACCGGAGAGGTGGTTGTGCAGGTCACCGCCCTTGGGCAGGTCGCGCAGGAAGGCCCGCAGCCGGCCCGGGTCGTTCCGGATGCCGTCCAGATAGGCGTCGACCCGGCGTTCGGCGGCGGCGCGGGCGGCCTGGGCGGCGGGCAGCGGCGCCGCCTGGGCGGCGGCGGGGAGCAGGGGGGCGATGAGCGCGGCGCAGACGGCGGCCGCGGCAACGGTGGTTCGGCGCAGTGTGATCACAGCGGTATGCTCGCGGCCGCGCATCCGGGCTACCGGGAATTCCGGTTTTTGTCCTGAACACACCACCCAGCCGGGTGAGCGGCCACCCGAACGCCACCGCACGCATGTCCGGACTCCCGGCCGTGCGTTCGGAGTCAGATCGCCAGATCGCGCCGCTCCAGCAGCCGGAAGGCCGCCAGCAGTCCGAGCAGCCCCACGCCGACCAGCACCCCCAGCGCCGCCCACGGCACCCCGCCGCGGGCGAGCACGTCGCCCGGCGCGTAGTAGTGGAACGGGCTGAGGTAGCGCAGCGGTTCGGCCGGGGACCAGGCCAGGGCGACGAAGTTGAGCGCGAAGCCGACCGCGCCGAAGGCGACGGCCGCGCCGATCACGTGCGCCCGCCGCCGACTGAGCGCGGACACCGCCAGGACCGGCCCGGTGAGGCAGAACGCGAGGGCGCAGCCCAGCAGTCCGGCGACGAACACCCCGCCCTCGGGGACGGCGTCGCGCAGGTGCGCGGAGAAGGCCACGCCGAGCGCGACGGTCAGCGTGGCGGCGGCGTTGAGCAGCACCGAGGCGGCGATCAGCGCACCGGCCCGCTCGGCCAGCAGTCGGCGCCGCGAGACCGGACGGGTCATCAGGAGTTCGATGGTGCCGGACTCCACGTCGGCCGCGACGGCGGCGGCACCGAGCGAGCCGATCACGGTCAGCTGGAGCGCGATCCAGAACGGGTGGGTCAGTCCGGCGCCGAGCAGACCGGGGTAACTGGCGATGGAGACGTCACCGTTGGAGCCGCTGAAGGCCCTGAACGCGCCGGGCGGGGTGCGGCGGGCGCCGAACAGCTCGGTGGGCGGGACGGTTCCGGCGATCACCACGATCAGGGTCTCGAAGACGACCATGCCGAACAGCAGGGAGAGCAGCATCCGGCGCCGCCGGTGCAGGGCCAGCCAGACCAGCGGGAGGCGGCGGCTCACGGTCGCGGGCGTCATCGCTGCTCCTCGCGTTCGGCGTCCTGCGGGTCGGTGGAGCGGTAGAGGTCGAGGAAGGCCTCGTCCAGTCCCGCCTCCTCCACGGTCAGGTCGGCGACCGGGAGTTCGGCGAGCAGGCCCCGGACGGCCGGCACCACGTCGTCGGGCGGCACCAGCAGCTCCACCCGGCTGCCGTCCCACTGCGGCGACCACCGCTCGGCGGCCCCGAGCGGCCGGGCGCCCCGGTCGTCCGCGAACAGCAGCCGCACGCGCCGCGCCCGTGCCTGGCGCAGTTCGGCCACCGAACGGACGGTCACCAGCCGGCCCCGCCGGACGATGGCGACCCGACCGCAGGACCGCTGCACCTCCGGCAGGACGTGGCTGGAGAGCAGGACGGTGCGACCGGCCGCGGTCTCCTCGGCGAGCAGTTCGAAGAAGGTCTCCTGGACCAGCGGGTCCAGCCCCTCGCTGGGTTCGTCCAGCACCACCACGGCGGGCTGGTGCTGGAGCGCCTGGACCAGTCCGAGCTTCTGCTTCATGCCGCGCGAGTACTGGCCCACCGGTCGGCCCAGATCGGCCGGGGAGAGCTTCAGCCGTTCGCACAGTTCGCGCTGCCGGCGCACCGGGGCGCCCTGGAGGGCGGCGAGCAGATCGAGGGTCTGCTGCCCGGTGAGCTCGGGGTAGAGCCGCAGTTCGCCGGGCAGGTAGCCGAGCGCGGGGGCGAGGCTCCGGTGGTCGGCCACCGGGTCGAGGCCGAGCACCCGCACCCGGCCGCTGCTGGGACTGAGCAGGCCGACCAGGCAGCGCAGGGTGGTGGTCTTCCCGGCGCCGTTGGGGCCGAGCAGCCCGAACACCTCGCCGGCCGCGACCGTGACGGCCAGGTCCTCGATGCCGACCGTGGCACCGTACCGTTTGGTGAGGGCGGCCATTTCGATCACCGGTGCGGTCGCGTCTCCCGGCATGCCCACCTCCTGTGACGGCGCCGCACCCGGCGCGTCGGCGCGTGTCGGACCTTCGGACATCCAAGCGCGCCGGGGCCGGGGAGTCGAGGGACACGGCCGCAGCACCGGACTACCGGGGACGCGTCCGGGGCGGCGGGGGCCGGGGGCGCCGGAGGCGAGCGCCGCGGGCGGGGGGCTCCTCCACCTTCAGCCCTCGGAGCCGCACTCAGCCCTCGGAGTCGCACTCAGCCCTTGCACACGCCCAGCGGCACCAGGCGGGCGACCCGCCGGGCCAACCCCGCGGCCTCGGTGGCGGTGGCCACCGCGTCCACGTCCTTGTACGCCTCGGGCGTCTCCTCCGCCAGCGCCCGCAGCGAGGCGGGCCGCACCGCGATGCCGCTCGCCTCCAGCTCTCCCCGGAGCCGCTCGCCGCGCACCGCACGCAGCGCCTGGTGGCGGCTCCACACCCGGCCGGCGCCGTGGCAGGCGGAGTGGAACGCCTCGTTGCCGGGCAGCCCGACCATGACGTACGAGGCGGTGCCCATCGTCCCCGGGACCAGCACCGGCTGACCGGCTCCGGCGAGGTCCCCGGGCAGGTCGCGGTCGCCGGGCGGCAGGGCGCGGGTGGCGCCCTTGCGGTGGACGCAGAGCGTGCGCACCTCGCCGTCCACCTCGTGCTCCTCCAGCTTGGCGAGGTTGTGCGACACGTCGTAGACCAGCTCCAGCCCGACCCCGAACGCGGTGGCGAAGGCGCGGCGGGCGGCCTCGGAGAGCAGTTGCCGGTTGGCCCGCGCGTAGTTGGCGGCGGCGGCCATGGCGCCCAGGTAGGCCCGGCCGCGCGGCGCTTCGACCGGGGTGCAGGCGAGTTGGCGGTCCGGTAGGTCGATCCGGTGGCGGTGCAGTTCGCGGTCCATCGTGCGGACGTGGTCGGTGCAGATCTGGTGGCCGAGCCCGCGCGAACCGCAGTGGATCATCACGCAGACCTGTCCGGGCCGCAGCCCGAAGGCGGCGGCCGTCCGCGGGTCGTGCACCTCGTCGACGGCCTGCACCTCCAGGAAGTGGTTGGCCGAGCCGAGGCTGCCGACCTGCTGCAATCCGCGCTCGACGGCCCGGGTGCTCACCTCGCCGGGGGCCGCGCCCGCCAGCACGCCCCGGTCCTCGCAGCGCTCCAGGTCACGCGGGACGCCGTGGCCGTGCTCGACGGCGTAACGGGCTCCGCCGAGCAGCAGGTCGTCCAGTTCCTGAGGCCCGGCGAGCTGCCAGAGACCGCCGCGACCGAGTCCGCGCGGCACGGTGCGGTCCAGCAGGTCCATCAGGCGGCGGATCCGCTCGGCGTCGAGCTCCTCCCGGGCCACCCCGGCGGCCAGCAGCCGGACGCCGCAGGAGATGTCGAAGCCGACCCCGCCGGGCGAGACGACACCGCCCCGGTCGACGTCGGTGGCCGCGACCCCGCCGATCGGGAAGCCGTAGCCCCAGTGCACGTCCGGCATCGCGAACGAGGCACGGACGATCCCGGGCAGCGTCGCCACGTTGGCCACCTGCTCCAGCGCCTTGTCCCCGGCGGCCTGCGGCAGCAGCGCACCGCTCGCGAACACCACGCCCGGCACCCGCATCGGCGGGCGCGGCTCGATCCGCCAGCGGCAGCGGCCCGCCTCGACCAGTGCGACCTCCACCTCGCTCACCCCGCTCCGGCCTTCCGCCTTCCCCCTCCCGCGCGTCAGACGTCCACCGTGGCCGCGCAGGTCCAGCCGTCCGGCCCCGAGCTCAGCTCCAGCCCGTGCAGCGAGACGGCCTTCGGCACGGCGCCGACCACCTCGGCGGTGGCCGCGTCGGCCATCCGGAACCGGACCTCGACGCTCCGGGCCCCGTCCAGCCCCTCGATCGCACCGAACGCGATCGCGACCGGCAGCTCACCGTGCACGTCCATCCGGTAGATGACCTCTTCCAGGACGCCCGCGAGCAGATCCGGATCACTCACTGCGAGCACCGTGCAGGCCCGCTCGCCGACGATCCGCGCGCCCGACAGGTCGGCGAAGCTTCCGACCACGGCGTGCACCAGCTCACCGATGCAGCCCTCGGCCGTCGGCGCCCAGGCCTCCACCCGCAGGTCCGCCGTGTGCGGCACGCTCCGGTGCCCGCTGCCGGACCGGCCCGCAGGCCCGCCACCGTCCACCAGCAACGCCTCCCGCACCGGTTCCGTCCTTCCCCTCCAGCCTCGTCCCACGGGCCGGACGGGGGCAAGTACGGACAGAGCCCCTCCGCTGCCTCCCCCGAGCCGCGGGTCAGCCCCGGCTCTCGGGGGGCTCGGGCGTCACGAGGGGGAGCCGCTTCCTGGGTGACGACGGCGGTGGCGGGTCTTCTACCGGGCGGCACTGCCGGTGGTCCGCGCCGGGCCCGGCGGGGACGCCCGACGCGGCACCGCGGTGCTTCGGCGGACCTGAGCCCGGGCCCTGTCCCGGCGGCCCGGTGCCGGCGTCCGGCCCCGGGCTGAGGGGAGGTCAGCCTTCGAGCGTGAAGGGGGCGGCTACTCGGCGCCACGTGCGAGCCACCCACTGTCCGAGGTCCCCGCCAGCCGCACGGACACGATGCCGTGCAGGACGCGGCCCGCCCGCTGTTCCCGGTCGAACTGCCGGTTGAACACCTCCAGGCGTTCCTCCGGCCCCAGCTCGACGAGTCCCGGCGGCCAGGTCCTCGGCGGCACCAGGATCAGGACGGCCGCACCCCTGCCCTCGGCGGCTGCCAGCCAGCCCGGCGACGCCTCCACCCGGGTGTCCGGCTCCCAGATCTCGCGCCCGCCGACCAGCACCAGGCGCCGCACCCGGCCCTCACCGACCTCGACGGCCCCGCTCGTGACCGAAGGCTCGCCCGCCGCGAGCGTGAACCCGCTGTCGACCGCGGCCTCGACGAACTCCGCGTAGAGGTCGTCACCGACCTCCACGATCAGTTCCGCCAAGGGCGGCCCCTGCGCCGCCTCGCGCACGGCCAGCGCCCACACCATCGGAGCCTGAGCCCGGTCGTCGTTCGTCTCGTCAGCCACACCCGTCCAACGAGCCGCGGGCACCGACCGCTCCGCTCCACCCCACGTTCGGCCGTCCCGGGTCCTCCTCGGCCCCGACGGGAGACGGCGTGGATCATCGCATGACCATCCGGATGGATCTTCCGGAACGTCTCGGCGCCACCCGCCGTCGCGGGCGCGGCCGTGCCGGAGTCCGCGGGGGTCCCGAGCACGGCGGTGGCCGCGGACGACCTCGACGCCGCCGGGCGGCACGGCGGCGCAGCGGTGGTGGTCACCCACGGTACGGGCGGGTGTGCTGGCCTCCGCCACGGCGCCTCCGGCGCCTTCCTCGGCCTCTGCGAAGTCCTGCGCCCGAACCTCCCGGCCGGCGGCACCGACGGCCCCGACGGCCGCGTCCCCCGGCCGCACGGTGGGCAGGGGGACGCGGTGGTACCGCTGAGCCGGGCGGGCGGCTCAGGTCAGCACTCCAGGACGCCCGTGGCGATGCCCTTGAACGCCCCGGTGAGCATGCCGATGGCGACTCCTTCGGGGCCGGTCAGGGCGCCCGTGACGCCCCCGACGACGATGCTGGTGCCGATCTTCTTGGCCATGCACTTGTCGTGCTCGTCGCTGTTCCTGTCGTCCGCGGCGGCCACCACCGAGGCCGCCTCCGTCATCGTCCTGGCGGTCCCCGCCGCGGCGGGCTTGCCGCTGCCCAGGGAGTAGGTCGGGGGCGTGATGGTCCCGATGACGGTCTCCCCGGTGACGCCTTCGACGGTCTGGGTGACGGTGTTGCCGTCCACGGCGAGTGTGACCCGGTGGGTGGCGCCGTTGGTGTCCGTGACGGTGCCGGGCTGCACCGTGGCGATGGTGGTGCCGTTGGCGTCGTCGACCCGGACGCCGCCCTGGTAGGCGGTCAGCCTGCCGCCTGCGGGCACGTCCACGGCGGCCTTCGCGGTCCTGGCCAGGGCGGCGGGCTTGACGCCGGTGTTGCTGCCGCCGCCGGGCGCGTCGGTACTGGTCCGGGCGACGTACATGGTGGAGCCGGCCACCGAGTTGATCACCGGGACGGTCACGGTCGCGTCGGAGGTCCACGGCTGGTTGTCGGTGTCGAAGGTCCACGTGCCGGTGACCTTCTTGCCGACGGCGGCGAAGTCGACCCACCCGTAGTTCTTGGGCGGCACGTCGATCGCGATGCCGTTCACGGTGGCCTCGTCGGACTGGTAGGTCTGCGTCGCACTGAGCTGGCTGCTGATCATCGCCTGGACCGGGGTGGAGACACCCACCGAGGTCGACACCCCCGCGGAGTACGACTGCGACCAACCGGAGTGGTAGATCGTGGTGAAGACCTGCTTCATGGTGGCGCCGGTGTCGTTGTACCAGACCGAGGAGGCGGGCTGGCGGGGCAGGACCTCGGGCTGTCCCTCGGACTTCTCGGTCCACGAGCAGGTGGACGTCTTCTTCGCGCACAGGTCGGCGTAGTAGTCGAGGGCGAGGCTCCTCGCTTCGGCCGCCTTCGACGCGGGGACCGTCCATTCCTGGCCGGCGCTGCCGTTGCACACGTTCGGCTGGGCGAGGATGCCCCACAGGTGGAGGCCGCCGCGGTTGTCCATGCAGTACTCGACGCCGCTGGTGTCGTCGCGGCGCACGATGCCGAAGGTGTTGGGCTTGCCGTCCACGGGCCGGAAGTGCCACTGCTCGCCGTCCTTGCCGCAGGACTGCTGGATGGCGGGCTGGGAGGCGTACACGCACTTGCCGGAGGACGTACTGGCGAGGTTGAACGTACCCGGCGCGCCGAGCCTGATCAGCCGCCAGTTCGTGTAGTTGGTGCCGTCGGGGGTGACGGATATCTGGTTCCCGTCGTTGTCGCCCGTCGCGTTGAGGGTGCCGTCCGGGTTGGTGAAGGTGTAGGCGTCCGTCGTGGCGGCGCCCGCCGGTGCGGCGGCGAGGACGGGCGCGAAGAGGGTCAGGGCGACGGCCGGTGCGGTGAGCAGTTTCGCCGTCTTCGTCAGGGTCCTGTTCATGATTGCCTTCTCTGCTGGGCCGTTCGGTGTCGGACGGTCGTGTGGTGTCCCCGGGCGGGCACGGGGTGGCCGGGGTGCGGGCGGACGGGACCCCAGGGCGCTGGCGGACCTCACCCGGGTGGCCGGGGCGGCGAGGCCGTCGGCCGCCCGGAAGGTGCGCTCGGTGCGCGCCGGGGGAGGCAGCCGGGAGGAGTCGATCACCGGCGAGAGGGCCGGTGGCACCGTCCCGCGGAGGGACCTGCTCCGGAGCCGCCAGGTCCGGCGACCCGACCGGATCTCCGCCGGGTCGACCTGAAGGGGGCGGGTCGGGGCCGCAGTTCGGTCACGCCGGGCTCCACTCGATCGGGCCGCACGCAGCAGGGCCCGTAAGCCGCCGCGAACACGTCAAGGGCACGGTAGTGACGGCCGATGACAGACCGGTGAAACGGCGAAAGCGCCCCGCCGGCTCCGCAGGCCGAGGCCGGTGCCGAGGGGCGCTGACGCCGAAGGACGCTGATGACGAGGTGCGCTGATGACGAGGTGCGCTGATGACGAGGTGCGGCTGATGAGGAGGGCATCGCCGTGCCGACTCGGCTCCTCTACGAGTCGGCGGCCTCCGCCAGGACGCGGGCGAGTTCGCGGGGGCGGCTGACCATCGGCCAGTGGCCCGAGTCGAGGTCCACGAACGCGAGGCGGCCGGCGCGAGCGAGCTCGGGGCTCGCACCGGCGGCGATCCACTCCTCCGCCTGGGCAGGGGCGAACTCGGGGCAGACGAGCACGACGGGGACGTCGAAGCGGCGCTCGTCGGTCAGCCGCACGACTCCCCTGGCGACCGCCTCAGGGACGGGAACCGCCGTGGACGCGATGCGGTCGCGGGTCTGCTGGTCCAGATCGGCGGAGTCCGCGCCCTCGAAGGGACCCCAGCCCGGGAAGGGCACGGCCCCGTCCACGACCGGGAAGTGATCGGCATAGGGCCGCCCGTCGGCGGCGGGGAAGCCGCCGACCAGCGCGACCTTGGCCACCCTCTCCGGCCGCCGGTCGGCGGCCAGCCAGGCCAGCGTCGAGGCGGCGGAGTGCCCCACCACCAGCGGCTTTCCGGGAGCCGCGTCCACCGCCGCGAGCACGGCTTCCAGCTGGTCGTCAAGCGTCGCGGAGGCGATGCCGTCGCCCTGGCCCGGGAGGGTGAGCGGCACGGGGCGGTGGCCGAGCGCGGTGAGCTCCGGCACGACGTCGTCCCAGACGGATCCGTCGAGCCACAAACCGGCGATGAGCAGGATGTCCACGGTGGTTCTCCCGGAGAGGAGTCGGATCTGGTGGCCGGCACGCTACCGGGCGGCTCTGACACCGGGTCATGGCCTGGGTCCGCGTTCCGACCCGACCCGGCGGACCCACGCGGTCACCGCACCGGGCGAAGCGTCACCACACCGACCAACGGGTCACCGAACCGGCCGACGGGTCACCACGCCGGCCGACGGGTCACCGAACCGGCCGACGAGCCACCGCGCTGGCCGGCGACCGATGAGAGGTACGCGGCGGTGAGCTCGGGCGTGGCCAGCCAGGCGGCGTGGTCGCTCGGCTCGGCGTAGGTGTTGGCCAGCCGGCGGGCGACCTGCTCGTGGTCGGCGGCGGCCGCGAAGACCCCGTGCAGGTGCTCCGGCACGGTCAGCATCGAGGCCGTGAACTCCACGGCGTGCCGGGCGTGTTGCTGCCAGAACCGCTCGGCGGTGCGGCACATCCAGTCCGCCGTGTACGGGGCGTCGCCGTGCTCGACGATCGCCCGCCGGTACGCCTCCGCCGCGCGGGCCGCGCCGTTGGCGCCCTGGCCGGTGATCGGGTCGTTGACGACCACGGCGTCACCGAGGCCGAGCACGTGGACGGCGTCGACGCCCGTCCCGAGCTCCGCCACCGGGCGGCGCACGGTGGGGGTCACCGCGCCGTGGAGTCCGGCCCCGGCATCGGTCGGCTCGGCCTCCTGCCAGAGCTCCGCCTCCCAGGGCAGGTACTCGGCCAGCAGCTCGCGGACACGGGCCAGTTGGACGTCGGGCGCCGGGCCGTCGCCGAACGCGTCCAGCGGTCCGCCGGGCAGCGCCTCCCACAGCAGGATGTCGCAGGGGCCGGAGAGCGTCAGGGCCGGCTGCAGGTACAGCTCACCGAGGCCGGGCAGGGCGTGCATCCGCGCCCTGGGCCCGGCGGACGGGTCCGCCGAACCCACGCCGTGCGCGTAGAGGCAGGACAGCGCGCGCTGCGGCCGGTCGAAGGGCGACCGTGCGGCGTGCCGTTCGAAGATCCCGGCCAGGTCCCCGCGCCCGACCGCGACCACGGTCAGCTCGTGCCGTCGGGCCAGCTGGTGCAGGCCGGCGCGGTCCAGCGAGCCGTACTCGACCCGGCCGCCGCGCTCCTCGAGCAGTTCCAGCCAGCGGGCCAGCTTGATCCGCTGGTCCACCGACTGGCCCGGCTCGTCCAGCGTCATGGTGAACTCCAGCGCCCTGGTGGCCGGCGGCGCCGCGAGCACCGCGTCCACCGCGGAGACGGCGGGCGCCTCGCGCGCCCACAGGTCCAGCCCGGCGGCCGCTTCGATCCGCAGCGCCGGGCCGAACAGCACCTGGGTGGACAGCACCCGCCCGCGGCGCACCTGTTCCGGGGTGCGCTCGGCCACCAGCGTCACGGCGTACCCGTCGGCCACCAGCCCGAGCGCGAGCTGCAGGCCGGCCTGGCCCGCTCCGACGACGGCGATCCGGCGCATGGCGGCCTCCCACGTGGTCTGCTGGCGGGCCGGACCGACCGATGGCCCGCCAGCAGGCACCCTAGTCGAGCGGTCGGACAGTGGACAGGGGACGAACGGGCGTCTCACCGCCCAGGTGGTCCGCGACCAACCGCACCACGGCCTCGACCTGGTCCGCCACATAGAAGTGCCCGCCCGGGAAGACCCGCAGGTCGAAGCCGCCGGTGGTGTGCCGCTCCCACTGCGCGACCTGATCGACCGTCGCGTTGCCGTCGCTCTCCCCCACCAGCCCGATGATCGGCTGCGGCACGACGGCGTCCGGCGCGGCGCGGTACGTCTCGATCGCGGTGTAGTCGGCCCGCAGCGCCGGCAGGATCAGCTCGCGCAGCGCGGGAATGGTGAGGATCCGCTCGTCCGTCCCGCCGAGCCGCACGATCTCCCGGAGCATGCCGTCGTCCGACAGCCGGTGGATCTCGCTGTCCCGGGGCAGCGAGGGCGCGCGCCCCGCCGACACGAACAGCCGCTCCGGCCCGGCCAGGCCGTCCCGGGCGAAGCAGCGGGCCACCTCGAAGGCGACGGCCGCACCCATGCTGTGCCCGAAGAGGGTCAGCGGCCGGTCCGACCACTCCCTCAGCTCCCGGTAGGCCTGCTCGGCCAGCTCCGGCACCGAGTCGATCGTCGGCTCCGCGTAGCGGTTCTGCCGCCCCGGGTACTGGACGGTGAGCACGTCGGCGTGCGGCGCGAGCGCGTTGGCGTGGTCCAGGTAGTAGCTGGCGGAGCCGCCTGCGTGCGGGAAGATCACCACCCGGGCGGGCGCGGAGTCGGACGGGTTGAACCGACGGAACCAGGGGTTGTCGACGGCGGCGCTGCTGGGCATGCGGGGTGTGACCTCTCTCCGTGACGGAACCTGCCGCCCCCAGTCTCGCAGTGCGCTCGCCCGGCCGGCGCCGACGGCGGCGATCTCCGGCCTGTCGGTGCGCCGGTGCGCCGGTACGCCGGTACGCCGGTACGCCGGTGCGCCTGTGCGTCGGTGCGCCTGTGCGTCAGCTCGTCGGTGTGTCAGTACGCCGGTGCGTTGGTCAGTGCGCCGGTGCCGGAATTCGGTTGCGAGGGACGGGGACACCCGGAAGGGCCTGCATCGCACGCGAACACCGCACTACCTCCCGGGGCCACTCACCGCCATGGACACCATCGTCGTCAACACCCTCCACGGACCGGTTCGCGGCCGCTTCCGGGACGGCATCGCGTCGTTCCTCGGCGTCCGCTACGCCGCTCCCCCGTTCGGCCCGGACCGGATGCGTGCGCCCCGGCCGCCCGAGCCCTGGAGCGAGGTGCGTGACGCCCTGCGGCCCGGTCCGGCGGCGCCCCAACCGGGTTACGGTCCGGCCATGGCCGGTCTGCTCCTCCCCGCCGGGGAACAGGGCGAGGACTGTCTGAACCTCAACGTCTGGACGCCCTCCGCACACCGCTCGCAGGCCGGACTGCCCGTCATGGTGTGGATCCACGGCGGCGCGTTCCGCAACGGGTCCGGTTCGCTGCCGACGTACGACGGCTCCGCGTTCGCCCGCGACGGCGTCGTCTGCGTGACCCTCAACTACCGTCTGGGGCCCGAGGGTTTCCTCCTCCTGCCCGACGGCACGGCGAACCTCGGGCTGCTGGACCAGATCGCCGCCCTGGAGTGGGTGCGCGACAACATCGCCGAGTTCGGCGGGAATCCGGACAACGTGACGGTGTTCGGCCAGTCAGCCGGGGCGATCAGCATCACCGCCCTCATGGCCATGCCCCGCGCCGAAGGCCTCTTCCACCGGGCCATCACCCAGAGCGGCGCCGGGCACCACGCCCACTCCCCCGCGACCGCGCGCCTCCTCACCGAGCGCCTCGCCGAACTCGCCGGTGTGGAGTGCACCACCCCTGGCCGCCGTCTCACCGCAGGATCTGATCGCCGCTGACGCCCTGCTCGCGCAGGAGATCGCCCGTAGCACCGACCCGGGCCGCTGGGGCGAGTCCGCGGGCGGGGGCACCACCGTCCTGCCCGTCTTCGGGACGCAGAGCCTGCCCGAACGACCCGTCGACGCGGTCGCCGCGGGCGCGGGCCGTCATCTCGACCTGCTCACGGGCGTCACCAGCGAGGAGTTCCGACTCTTCCTGGTGCCGCTCGGCATGGCCGACCGCATCGACGACACCTTCCTGTACGGCTTCCTCGCCGCCCTCGGACTCGACCCCGCCGCCGCGCGGACGCGCTACGCCGCCTCCCGGCCGCAGGCCGGTGCCGCCGACCTGTTCTCCGCGGTGATGACCGACCACGGCTACCGGATACCCGCCCTCCGGATCGCCGAGGCGCGCGCCCTCCACGGCGCCGACACCTACGTCTACGAGTTCGCGCAGCCCTCCCCCGTGCTGGACGGCGTTCTCGGCGCCTGCCACATGGCCGAGCTCGGATACCTGTTCGCCGGCGGCTCCGACCCGCTCGCGGACCCGGCGCACCATCCGAAGCTGTCCGAGACCGTCCGAGCCGCCTGGACGTCCTTCGCCCGCGACGGGCGACCCCGCCACCGAGGGCTGCCGTCCTGGCCCGCCTACCTTCCTGACCGGGAGGTGCTGCGGCTGACGGCCGACGCACCGGCGGTGGTCCGGGATCCGCGGCGGGACGAACGCCTCCTCTGGGACGGACTCCGCTGAGCAGGCGGCCGGCCGACGGGCCCCGACGGGACGCGTTCCCGCGGGGCCCGGGTCCTGGCCGCAGTGTCCGCACCGTGGCTTGTCGCCCGCCCGGGCCGACCGCACGGGCCACGGGTGCGTGCGCCCCGCGGTGGAGGTCAGCCGAACCGAACCCCCACGGCGCGCGACCGGGAGACCCCGTCCAGCAACAGGACCGACACCGCCTCCGGCGTCGGGTGGGGCACCGGCGCAGCTGCACGCGTACGCACGGCCGGCAGCGCAGGTGTCAGCGCGGGCGCCACCGGAGGGGGCAGGGTCGGCCCGTCCGACCGCACGTGGCCCGTGAAGGCCCTCGACAACCGCTCCAGACCACGCCGATGGCGGGCGAACACCCGTACCGAGGCGTGCCGCCCGCGCGCCCGCTGGCCCTCGATCGCGGTCATGGCGCCGACGTCCAGCAGCACCAGGTGCAGCTCTCGCCCCCGGCGACCGGCCTCCGACGCGAGCCATCGCCGCATCCACGCACGGCTACCGCAGTCGTGCACCAGCAACGGCCCGCCCCGCCGGACCGACCTGCGCAGCAACCGGAAGTGCTCCCACCGCGCCCACGGCCGGTACACCCCGTACGGCAACCACGCGGGCATCACCGCCTCGCAGGCCTCGTGCACCGCCCGCGGGTCCACCACCGGGGCGCCGCACGCCTCACCGGGCCGGCCCCCGGACCAGCGCCGCAGCAAGGTGCTCTTCCCGGCCCCCGGCAGCCCCGACACCACCACCACGGCGTCAGCCGGGTACGCCACGACGAACTCCGCCCCGTCCGCGCCCCGTAGATCCACCACCCCGTCCGGAGCCAGCACCGCAGTCACCGTGCCACCCACCGCTCCCCCGTCCACCGCTCCCCCGTCCACCGCTCCCCCGTCTACCGCTTGGCCGCGCACCGATGTGCCCGCGCATCGATCGCCCGCCCAGCGCTTCCGCGCTGCGCCCGACGGGGAACCCTAACAACGCGCCGCCCCCGGCCGGTCCGCCGCCACCCGGGGCGGGCCCGGACGGGGCGCCGCACGGCAGGCGGCGGCGGGTCCCGTACCGGGCGCGGGGTCGGGTCGCGGCCGTCGCCGGGGCGCGCGAAGGGGCGTGACGCGCCCCCATGATGCTTCGAGCGCCCGCGCGGGCGACCTCTCGCGCGGCGGTCGCCGGGAAGAACCGACCGTGGGCACTCGACCGTGCGAGCCGAACTGCCGATACACCTCCGGCGGCGTTCCCTCGCACTGCCTCCAGGAGGCACATCTTGACCTGGCTACGCATCCTCACCGCACTGGGCATCCTGGCCGTGGCAGCCAGTGCCGTGCTCGTCTTCGCCCGCTGCACCGCCCCATCCCACGGCGACCGCGACGGGGCCGCGCCTCCCGACCTCCGGAGGGACGCCGAGAACAGCGGCCTCTTCCAGCGGATGGGCGGCGACGGCTGAGCGCCGTCAGTGACCGGCGACGTCGTCCGGCCGGACCTCGATGTGGTCGGCGGCGAGGTCGACCGCCACCCGGTGCTCCATGCCGAGCGCCTCCAGGAACTTGACGGGCAGCTGCACCCGCCCGGTGCGGTCCAGCATCACGTACTCGCGCTCGTTGACCGACTCCTCCCCGTGCTCGTCCGTCACCGTGCGGCGCAGCACCTCGCTGCTGGTCCGTCCGTCCCGGATGGCGACCGTGCGGCGCACCTCACCGGCCACCATCGGGTCGTGGGTGACGATGACGACGGTGGCACCGAGCTCCCGGTTGACGGTGCGGAAGGCGTCGAAGATCACCGCGCCGGTCTCCGAGTCGAGCTCGCCGGTCGGCTCGTCGGCGAGCAGCACGGGCGGGTTGTTGGCCATCGCCACCGCGATGGCAACCCGCTGCTGCTGGCCTCCGGAGAGCTCGCCGGGCCGCCGGTGGGCGAGGTCCCCGATCTCCAGGGCCTCCATCAACTCGGCCACGCGGGCGGCCTGCCGCCTCGATCCCCCGGCTCCGGAGCGACGACCGCGCAGCTGCATCGGCAGGGCGATGTTCTCGGCCGCGGTCAGGAACGGCAGCAGGTTCCGGGCGGTCTGCTGCCAGATGAAGCCGACCACCTCGCGCCGGTAGCGCAGCCGCTCCTTGGCGGACATCTCGAGCAGGTCGCAGCCCGCCACGGTGGCGGTGCCGGCGGTCGGCACGTCCAGCCCGGCGAGGATGGTGAGCAGGGTGGACTTCCCGCTGCCGGACGCGCCGACCAGGGCGACCAGGTCGCCCTGTCGGATGGTCAGTTCCAGGCCTTGGAGCGCCTGGACCTCGATGCCCTCGGCGCTGAAGATCCGGACCAGCCGATCGCAGACGATGGCCGCGCCCTCCGCGTGGGCCGTGGGCGAGGCGGCGGCGAGCGCCCGCTGCCGGAGCTCCTGCAGGCTGGGGGCCTCGACCGTCGGCCGCTCCTGGTGGCTGGTGTTCACCGTTGGTCTCCTGACTCGGCTGTCTGGATTGTCCGGGCCGTCCGGACGGTCCCGGCTGGTCGGCCTGTCTCAGCTGTCCTGACGGTCGTGCGGATCCGGCTGGTCCGGCTGGTCCGGCCGATCCCGATGGCCCGGCCGGCCCGGCTGATCGTGCCGGTGCGGCCCGTACAGCGGGTACTGCCGGTCCCGGCCGCCCATCGGCTCCCGGTGGCCCGCGCCGTCAAGGCCCCTGCGGCCCGCCGGGGCGTCATGACTGCTCCCCGGCCCGCAGCTCGACGGCGATCTGGCGCCGGCCGGCGATCAGCGTCTCCAGCACCACCGCGAGGCCGATCAGCAGGGCCAGGCCCGCCGTGGGCAGCAGCACCGGCAGCAGCGTGGGGGTGATGACGTCCCCGACCTTGGCGCCGACCAAGGTCGAGATGTCGAAGGCGCTGCCCAGCAGTCCGACCGCCGCCACCGCGGCCAGCCCACCACCGACGGCCGCCGCCAGGGTCTGCGGCAGGGCCTCGGCGAGGATCAGTGCCAGCCCCTGCCGGGGCCGCAGACCCATCGTGCGCAGCCGGGCGAGCACGGCGGTGCGCTCGGGCGCCGCTCGGAACAGCGTCAGCAGCACGGCGAGCAGGGCGAACCCGGCTCCGGCGGTGGCCGCGTACCGGAACAGCCGCCCGGCGGCGTGCTGCAGCGGGTCGTCGGCCAGTTGGACGGCGAGTTCCCGGCTGCTGTGCACCGTGTAGCCGACGGGCAGGCCGTGCGTGCCCTTGCCGGCGGCCGCGGCGTCGTCCGCGATCAGCTTGGCCAGTCCGCTCGGTTGGGCGAGGCCGCTGTCGCGCAGCGCCGCCCTGACCCGCTCGGGGTCCGGGTCGCCGACGGCGAACCACTTGTTCGTCCGCTGGGACTCCGGCAGCCGCTCCCAGGCCGGGCCGGCGGCCACCACGACGAAGGGTCTGCCCGGGTCGGGGACGGCCGGGCTGGCGGTGACGATCCCGGCCACGGTGGTGCGCAGCCCGTTCCCGTTGGGCGTGCGGACCTCGGGTGCGCCGGCGCTCAGGCGCTTGGCCAGGTCCCGGCTGAACAGCGCGGGGATCCTGGTGTCCGGGCCGCCGGGGGCGGCGGCGAGCTTCGCCGGGTCGAACTCGCCGACGCCGAGCGTGCGGGAGATCTCGGCGTAGGCGGTCGGCTCGACGACCACGAGGATGGCATCGGTGTAGTCCCCGTCGGCGCCGACGAAGCGGGCGTTGGTCTCGACCCAGGCCCCGGTCGCGGCCCGGACGCCCGGCAGCCCGGCGGCGGCCTTGGTGAACGCCTCGGACAGGCTGGCGTACTGAGGGAGGGAGACGGCGACGTCCCCACCCGTGGCGATGCGTGCGGCGCGGGTCCGGACGTGGTCGACGGTGTCGAGCACGGTGGCGCCGAAACCCGTCGTGGTGACGGCTATCAGCAGGGCGAGCAGCGGCAGGGCGGAGGGCCGGCGGCGGCCCGAGGCGTCGCGGGCCGCCCGGGCCAGGCCGAGGAAGCCGATCAGGCCGCGTCCGCGCCTCGCGACGGCGGCCAGCCAACCGACCACCACCGGCTCGATCCGGGCCAGCAGCAGCCCGCCGGTGACGGCGAGCAGCAGGGGGGCGGCGATCAGCAGCGGATCGGATCCGGCGTCCGTCACTCCGACGCCTCGGCGGCGGACCTCGGCGACGGCCGCCGCGGTGACGGCCAGGACGACGAGCTCACCGACGATCCGGCGCCAGCCCCCGGCCCCCCGGCGGCGTGGCCGCAGCAGCGCGGCGCGGGCGGGGAAGGCCAGCAGGGCCAGCAGGGTCGCGGCGAGCGCCGCCAGGACCGCGTGGCCCCACCGGGGGGTGGGCAGCAGCACCAGCGCGAGGGCCGTGCCGACGACGGCCGCGGGCAGGACGGTGGCGGCGCCTTCGCCGAGCAACCGCACCAGCACCCCGGTGCGGGAGCCGCCGCGGGCCCGCAGCAGGCGGATCTCGGCGGTGCGCCGGTCGGTGGTGAGGGCGGCGGCCAGGCACAGCACCACGGTGCCCACTCCCGCGACACCGGCCGGTCCGATCGCGCTCAGCGGCAGTGATGCCCGGTAGCGGTCGTCAGCGCGGCTGAGGATGTCGGGCAGGTTCGAGCTGGTGTGCAGGTCGGAGCGGCCGGTCGCGGAGGCCAGGGCCGTGGCGCCGGGGCCGGCGAGGAACGAGCTGACGGCGCTGCGGGTCCGGTCGAGGCGGTCCGCGCGCAGGGAGGCGGGGTCGACGGGAAGCCGCCAGAAGTCCTCGCCGCCGGCGCCCCAGCGGGCCAGCGCCGGCAGGCTTCCGCCGTCGACGAAACCGCTGGTGGCCCAGTGCTCGTGCTGCGGATCGGGCTGGAGGCAGGCGCGGGCCGGGCAACCGAGGTCGTCCCAGAACGGGTCCTGGGGCTCGTTGACCCGGTAGAACCCGACCACCACGGTGCTCCGCCGGGTGCCCTCTCCCAGGGTGCCGTTGTCGACGACGTCGCCGAGTTCGACGTGGAGGGTCTCGGCGGCCTTCTTGCTCAGGACGATCGGCAGCGGGCCGTCGGGAGGGGCCGGGGTCGGCCAGGTGCCGTCGGTCAGGGTGGCCCGGGCGGTCAGGTCGCTCAGGTAGTAGAGGGTGAGGAGGGAGGGATCGCCGGAGATCCGGGCGTACCCCGGATTGAACATGCCGCGCGGGTTCAGGGCCCGGGCGCCGGTGGCCAGGCCCGACGGAGCGAGCGTCAGCTCCCGGCCGACCTCCGCGGTGAGCTTCTGCCGCACGGCGTCGAGGTCGGCGGCTGTCTCGGCGCCACCGGTCCGGGCGGTGGAGTGCAGGCTGGTCGGGTTGAGGCCCTTGTGGCGCACGAAGTCCTGGAGGGCCGCGTCCGCGCCGCGGTCCTGGAGCCGGGGGAAGGCCGCGGCCAGGAACACGGTGACGAGAGCGAGGGCCGCGGTGAGCAGGGCGGCCAACGGCATCGCACGCAGTCTGGTCCGGACCCAGGGCGCCGGGCGGTGGCCGGGTGCCGGGGCGGGCGAGGGCGTGGGCGCGGTGGTCCCGGCCTTGGTGGTCACATCTCCTCCACGTGGCGCAGCCGGGAGGCCACGTCTCGACGACGGCGTCCGATGAGGAAGGCCGCCAGCAGCGGGACGACGGCGATCGCGGCCGTGAACAGCACGGCCTGGCCGACCGGCAGCTCGATCCGGGCTTCGGGCACCGGTCGTCCGGCAGCGGGGGTCAGGACGACGAACGGCACGATCAGATGGACGAGCAGGGTGCCGAGCCCGATGCCCACGGCTGCGCCGAGCCCTACCAGCAGCGCCTGTTCGGCGACCACGGTGCGGGTGACCTGTTTGCGGGGCGCGCCGAGGGCGAGCAGCAGGGCGGAGTCCCGGGCGCGCTCGTGGGCGGAGCCGGCCACGGAGGCGGCGAAGCCGATCGCGGCGAGCACCGCGGTGACGATCGCGATGGCCATCAGCGCGGTCTGCGGGGCGGCGCCCACCGGGTCGCTGAGCAGGCCTTCGGAGACCTCGTCGGAGAGCTGGACGTCCTGGGAGCCGGGGGCCGACCGCAGCACGGCCGCGGCCCGGGCCGGAGTCGGGTCCCCCGGTCCGGTGGCGGGTAGCCACCACTCGGCGCGGCTGGGCAGGGAGCGGCCCTGGGCGGCCAGCAGGCGCGCGGTCGTGTCGAGGTCGATGACGAGCGCGTTCCGTCCTGCCACCGGCAGGGCCTCGACCACCCCGGTGATCGTGACCGGGAGGACGGTGCCGTCGAAGGGCACCTGCACGGTGTCGCCGACCGACGCGCCGACGAGTTCGAGGTAGCCGCGGGCGGCGACGCCGGAGACGGCGGTCGGCGCGGTCGCCCCGGCGGGGCCGAGGACGGCCCGGTAGCTGCTTCCGATGCCGCCCGCCATGCGGTAGTCGACGGTGAACAGCCGCTCGGCGTCGACCGGTTCGGGGCTGACGGTGGCGATCGGCCCGGTCGTGGCGCCGAGTGCCGGGGCGTCGACCATGGTTCCCTTCCAGGACAGGCCGGTCGGCGGCGGGACGGCGGTCGCGGGACCGTCGGCGGTGTCCGACACGGCCAGTCGGCGGACGGTCACCTCCCCGCCGGCCCGGGCACCGAAGGAGACGGTGGCCCCCACCAGGGTCAGTGGCGCGGCGGCGGAGCCGGTCGGGGCGTCGACCAGCGCCCTCAGGGGAGCCGAGGCGCGCAGCTCGCCGTTGAGCGGAAGGTCGGCGAAGAGGGCCTTGTGGACGTAGCCGAAGCGGTCCCGCAGCAGCAGCGTCACTTCCGGCGCGGACGGGATCGACGGCGATCCGAAGGCCGGACGGCCGAACTCCTGGCGGACGGACAGGTCGGCGTCGATCCGCATCGGGCGGCCGGGCAGCGGGAGCCCGGCCTGCGCGCCGGTCGGTGCCGACTGGGCGAGCGGGCGGAACAGTTCGCCGGCGGTGTGCCCGCCGAGCAGGTCGCTGCGGATCGGGAGGCGGTCGGCGAGGGCGGCGGTGTCCACGGCCAGTAGCTGGCCCGTACCGGTGGGCAGCGACTGCTGCTCGCGGACGACCGGGATCAGCCGATCGCCGCCCGGCAGGGCCGCGAACCGGCCGCCCTGCCCCATCACGGAACCGTGCACGGCGCTGATCCGCAGACCGCCGCCGGTGCTGAAGGCGGCCTGGTCCCGTTGGGAGGCGGTCCAGGTGGCGTGTTGGCCGATGGCGAGCACCCCGGTGGCCACGGCCAGGACGAGCAGCAGCACCGGGCCGGCGGCCCGGGCGGGTTGACGGGCCAGCTGCCAGCCGACCAGCGCCGGGCCGAGGCCGCGCCCCCGGGCCGCCACCCGGGCGCCCAGCTTGGCGGCGAGCGGCAGCAGGCGCAGCACCACCAGGGTGCCCGCGCACAGGGCCAGGGTGGGGGTGGCGACCAGCAGCAGGTCGACGCCCAGTCGGCCGGAGGAGTCGGCGGACAGCCCGCCGCCGTACTGGTCGAGCTGCTGGTAGGCGAGCGCGGCCAGGCCGAGCACGGCGAGGTCGCCGCCGTTGCGGGCGATGCCGGAGACGAGGGCCTGGCGCCGGCCGCCCCCGAAGTGCAGGGCGGCACCGGCTCCGCGCAGCAGGCTCGGCGCGGTGGCGAGCAGGATGCAGGCGAGGGAGCAGAGCACGGCCACCGGCCAGAGCCCCCAGCCGATGCCGGTGTCCATGGCCACCTGGTGGGACCGGCCGAGGCCGGCCAGGACGCGGACCAGGAAGGGGGTGAGCAGGGGCGCGAACGCCGCGGCGGGGAGGGCGAGCAGCACCAGTTCCAGGGCGGTCAGGCCACCGAGCCGGAGGCCGGAGGCGCCACGGGCGGCGAGTAGTTCGTTCTCGCGTTCCTGGCGGCCCGAGATCAGCCGGGCGACCAGCATCAGGGCCGCTGCGGCGAGTACGGCCAGTTGGAGGGCGCCGATCAGCAGGGTGGACCGGGCGACCACCAGGCCGGCCGACAACTCGCGCACGACCTCGGGGAGTTCGGTCGTCGCCGTGAGCGACG
Source organism: Kitasatospora sp. NPDC001539 (assembly GCF_040298565.1). NCBI lineage: Bacteria > Bacillati > Actinomycetota > Actinomycetes > Kitasatosporales > Streptomycetaceae > Kitasatospora > Kitasatospora sp. NPDC001539. Next base: position 51,438 of record NZ_JBEPAK010000003.1, read on the forward strand.
AGCTCTTCCGCAGGTCCTCACCCAGTCCCCCGGCGCGGTTGCCGATGGCTTCCACGGCGGCCTGGTCGACGCCCGCGAAGTCGGCGTCGAGCAGCCACCCTCGGCTGCTCTGCGGCAGGCCGCCCACGGTGAAGGCGCTCTGGTCGACCATCATCGGGCCGAGCGTGGTGAAGCCGCCGGTCGCGACCTCCCGGCCGCCGACCGGGTCGATCCGCCAGTACGGGTCGGCGGGGTCGGTGGCGCGGTAGGCCCCGGTGATCCGGACGGTGAGCGGCTTGCCGTCGATCCGGTCGGTGAGTTGGACGTCGACGGGCAACGCCTGCTCGTTCAGGCCCAGTCGGGTCAGCACGGCCCGGGGAACGGCGACCTCCGGGGCGGTGGACCGGACCGGTCCGGCGGCGACGCCCGGCCAGGCACCGGCGATCAGCCGGACCCGGCTGCGGTCGAGGCCGGCGAGGACCGTCAGGTCGACCTTGGCCCCGGGGGCCTGACCGCCCGGCCCGGCGGCGCCGGGGGTATTGGCAGAGCCAGCGACAGGGGAAGCGGCAGAGTTACCGGCGGGGGCAGTGGCGGAGGTAACGGCGGGGGCGCCGGCCGCGGTGGCCGAAGCGGCCTCGCCGGCCGGAGCGGCTGAGGCTCCGGGGGCCGGGAGACCGTAGGAGCGGCTGCGCAGGAGGCTGTCGGTGTGCACGGGCAGAGCGCCGAAGAGCTGCTGCTGGTAGGCGGCGACTGCTTCCTCGTCCTTGGTCCGCTGGTCCAGCCCGTGCTCGGCGGTCACCACCACTGCGGTCCGGACGTGGCCGGGGCCCTGGAGCGCCTGCCGCAGACCGGCCTGACCGACCCCGCTGTTGAAGGTCACCAAGGCGGTCAGGACCGCCGTGGTGATCAGCACCGTCAGCAGGACGGCAGCCGCCAGCGGCAGTCGCCCGCGCAGTCTGCGCACGACGAAGCCGAGCATCGAATTCCTCCCCCGGTGGCGTCCCAGCCGTGTCCCGGCCCGACCCATCGACCCGGTCCAGGCACGAAACGGCCACAGACGGACACCCCACGGGCACACCGGTGCAGTGATCACCGGCCACGGCTCGCCGGATAGCGGACGATGTTGTCAGATCCGATCCAGAAACGGAAGGGACTTGCGCGAATCAAGTAACCAATGAGCAAATTCCATGTATTGGTAGCATCCCCGTCCCGGAGTGCCACCTTGAGTGCCATGAACACCTCACAATTTCAGCTTCGCCCACTCCTTTGACCAGGGGATTCCGCCTTCTCGCCCCTCCTGCCCGGACACCTGAGCCCGAGCAGCCACCGCACCCGTCGACCCGGACCGAACCGGGTAGCCACGCCCACAGGGGGATGCCGAATGACGCAGCACCAGGCCGACACCGCAACCACCACGCCCGCCGGGCCGATGGTGTCCGTGACCGAACTCCGGCGCAGCTTCGGCTCCGGCGAGCGGGCCGTCCACGCGCTGCGCGGCGTCAGCTTCTCGATCGAGCGCGGTGAACTCACCGCACTGAAGGGCCGATCGGGCTCCGGCAAGACCACCCTGCTCAACCTCGTCGGTGGCCTGGACGACCCGACCGCCGGCACCATCGCGCTGGACGGCATCGACCTCTCCGGGCTGGACGAGGACGGCCGCCTCGCCCTGCGCCGCGAGCGGCTCGGCTTCGTCTTCCAGTCCTTCGGGCTGATCCCGATGCTCACCGCCGCCGAGAACGTCGGCATACCGATGCGTCTTCGCAAGGTGCCGGCCGCCGAGCGCGAGGAGCGCGCGCACACCCTGCTGGCCCTGGTCGGCCTCGCCGACCACGCCAACCAGCGCCCCGGCGAGCTCTCCGGCGGCCAGCAGCAGCGCGTCGCCATCGCCCGCGCACTGGCCAACGACCCCGGCCTGATCATCGCCGACGAACCCACCGGCCAACTGGACTCGGAGACCGGCCGCTCGATCATGGAGCTGCTGCGCGCGGTGGTCCGCAGCGAGGGCGTCACGGTACTGGTGGCGACGCACGACCCGACGCTGATGGAGCTCGCCGACCGGGTGATCGAGCTCCGTGACGGCCGGATCGTCGAGCCGGAGTCGGCGGACCGGGCGGCATAGCGCCGGTTGGGCGGATGCGGGTGAGGTGGGTGCCCCGGGCCAGGTGCACGGCGGCGACAGGTGACACTGGGGCAGGCGCATTGGGACAGTCACATTGGCACAGGGCCACCGGGCCCGACGCGGTGAGCCAGTCGCGGCGCGCCGGATGCCGTGCCCACCATCACCTGAACATGATGGAACACCTCCTCCCCGCCCCGACGGGCCGTGGCCTGCCGCAGTCATGAGTAGTTGCCCGGAAGCTCTGACTCACCGTCCGGTAGCGGGGATCGCCCGGCAGGATCGTGCGCCCGGAGAATTCGTGTCGCATGGCTTTCCTCCACTTCCCAGGTTCGAGAGAGTCCGGCGAGCCGCACGCTAACACGGGCATCCAGCTGTGTGAATTCATTTACGAATTAGTGTGACAGTACGCCATTTCCTCGGGTATGGGAGATCCGTGGAGAACTCCCCGCGAGTCGATTGTCAGTGGCATCGGATACGGTCCTCGACGACTCAGCAGAATCCGCTCCGCAGGAGATTCGATGACGATCCTCTGTCGCATTTTCCGCACAATCCCGGGCACCGGCCCGAAAGCACGGGCACGGTGGTCGACACGGCCGTGGTGGCCGGCCCGGTGGTCGACACGACTGTGGTGGCCGGCAGGGCCGCCGGCCACCACAGCCCCGGCCTCAACGGCCGGACGTACGAGGGGTGATCCCTCAGACCGCCGGGAAGATCTCCGCGTCCGGCTTCAGCAGCTGCCCGGCCTGCGGCGCGGTGCCGTCCACCAGGTAGCGGGTGACGAGGGCGTTCAGCGCCTTGCTGCGGCCGACCGCACAGTGCTCGATGGCGTCGACGCTGACCAGCACGGCGTTGCCCAGCTCCTGCTGCATCCGCTGGGCGAACTTGTACTGGGTCGCCGGGTCGTAGAGGTTGCCGATCACCATCACGGTGTTGGAGGTCTTCTTGTTCCACGGGCCGCTGAAGCGCTCGGCGTCCCGGGCCGGCGCCGGCCAGCTCGCGCAGGCGGGCGCGTCGAAGGCCTGGTAGCGGCCGAAGGTCGGGGAGTCCTTCTCCCAGGCCCGGGCGGCGTTGGCGAACACCCGGTCGTTGGACGGGTACGGCTTGTCCTGGCAGTTGACACCCATGTAGGAGTCGTCGGCCGTGTACTCGGAGTCGGCCGGAGCCTCGCGCAGCGCACGCGGGACGTTCACCGCGAGCTGGTTGGCCTCGTCGTCCGGGACGTTCGCCTTCGGGGCGAGCAGAGCGGTCGCGGCCGGCTTCTGCATCACCTGGTAGGTGGCCTGCAGCGACTTCGCCAGCGGAGCCAGCTTGGCCTGCGAGTACAGGGCGCTGGCCACCTCACTGGTGAAGCTGCTCAGGGTCACCTGGGTACCGTTCGACAGCGTGATCGGGCTGGTCCGCAGGTGGTCGCGGAGCGCATCGAACTTGGCGCGGGTGTCACCGTCGCCGAAGGCGCAGCGCGGGGCGCCGGCCGCCTGGCAGCGCTTCAGGAACTCGTCAAGGGCCAGCTCGAAGCCGCCTGCCCGCTGGCGGTCGTACTCGAGGCCGTTGTGCAGGCGCAGATTGGGGTCGACGTTGCCGTCGATGATGATCGCCCGCACCTTGTTCGGGTACATGTTCGCGTAGGTCGAGCCGATCAGGGTGCCGTAGGAGAAACCGGCGAAGGTGAGCTGGGAGTCACCGACGGCCCGGCGCATCCGGTCGAGGTCGCGCACCACGTTGATGGTCGACATGTGCTCGATCAGCGGGCCGGCGTTCTTGCTGCAGGCGTCGGTGTAGTCCTGGTCCGCGTCCAGGGTCTCGTCGACCTCGGCCTTGGTCACCGGCACGCCGACCATGCGGTTGTTGACCGCGTCCGCTTCTTCCTGGGTCTTGAAGCACTTCAGCGGGTTGCTCCGGGCCACGCCCCGGGGGTCGAAGCCGACCAGGTCGAACCTGGACTGCACCTCGGCGCCGAACCGGGTGGTGGTCGCCCACAGGTATCCGCTGCCGCCCGGGCCGCCCGGGTTGAGGAACAGCGAGCCGATCCTCTTCGACGGGTCGCTCGCCCGCCGCCGCATCATGGCGATGCCGATCTTCTCACCCGACGGGTTGTCGTAGTCCAGCGGCACCGGGTAGACGGCACAGTCGTAGATGCCGGGGTCCGGCTTGCTCGGGTCCGGGTTGCACGGCTTCCAGTCGACGGGGTCGACCTTCGCCTCGGCGGCCGCGGCACCTGGCGCCGGATCGAAAGGCGCGGCCGACGCGGCGACGGCGGTACCGGTGACAAGGGCGAGCGCGCAGGTGACCGCTCCGGCCAACGTGGTTATGCGGGACAAGGAACCTCCTCCGTACTGAAAGGGCGGCCCCAGCCTGTCAGTCTGAGATCTCCCTGTGAAGACCTCGACGCGGCGTAAATGTTCCGGACGCCATGTCATACCTGGTCGGAATATTCTGTGAATGAACCGACTTGACGATGCATTGACCTTAAGACCAGGGGCATTCGGCCGACGATTGTCCCCGCCGGTGGACGTCGGCCCGCTGCGCCGGCGGCGGATTTCCGGATACCGCCCGCACGGGCGATTCCCCTACCGGGCGATCGGCTGCGACAGGTTGTCCTCGGCGACGACCTGGTACACGGCGTTCAGGGTCGGCGGACCGACCAGGTCCTTGATCCGCTCGAAACGACGTTCCTCGACCGGGGCGAGCTTCTCCATCCACGCCTGGATGGACTCCGGCCCGTGGTCGCCCTCGATGAGCGCGATGGTGACGATCTCCCGCGAGTCCTCCATCGCGGTGGCAGTGATCACCCGGGTGCGCGGGTCGTCCGGGAACACCTCGTCAGGGATCCACGCCTCGCGGAACTCCCCGTACTCCACACCTTCGTTGAGCTTGCGCACCATGACGGCGACGAGCTGCATGAGACCCCCTCCGAGTCAGTTTCTTGCAGTGCAAGAAGACGATGGCGGCTATTGTTTTCTTACACCGCAAGAGTTGTCAAGGGTCCAGCCGGACGTCCCCCGAGCTGCCCCGGTACCAAGGAGGAGCCGATGCCGAGCCGACGCACACGCCCCAGGACGGGCCTAACCCGCGAGAAGGTCATCGACGCCGCCATCGCCTACGTCGATGAGCACGGCCTCGCCGCGCTCTCCAACCGCAAGCTCGGCGCGGCGCTCGGCGTCGAGGGGATGACGCTCTACTACTACGTCCCCAGCAAGGCCGCCCTCCTGGACGGCATGGTCGAGCGCCTGCTCGAACTCTCCGCCGGGGACCTCTTCGCCGCGCCCAGCGGACCGTGGACGGACGTGGTCCGCGACTTCGCCGTCGCACTGCGTCGGATGCTGCTGGACCACCCGGCGATGCTCACCGTCCTCGCCACCCGCCCGGCCGCCACCCCGGCCTCACTGGCCCTGCTCGAACGCGGCATCACCGTGCTGCGCGACGACGGCGTTCCCCTGGCCGACGCTCTCGACGTGCTGAACTCCGTGGTCCGCTGGACCCTCGGACACGCCCTGGCCGAGGTCGGCGAGACACCCCATCACGAGGGCACCGAGCCCCAACCCGAAGAGTTCGCAGCCCTGGACCGCGACACCTATCCTCACCTGGCGCGGGCCTTCGCCACCGGCGAGGGCCTCGACTCCGAACAGTGCTTCCACCGCACCCTCCGCATCCTGCTCGCGGGCTACGCCGCCGAGTTGGAGCGCGCGAAGCAGGGACTCGCCGAATCGGAGTTCACGAAGGGACCGCACCCACGACCAGCTGGGAGCGCGGGTCAATAGCGAGCAGGCGACCCTGCTCCGGGACAGCGGCCCCTGCCTCCCCCGGCGCGGCGGAAGACCTGGCGGAGACGATGGCAGGCGCCGGCAGGGCCGGGAGCGCAGTTCATGTGCCCTGCACTCCGCGCGCGTGCCGGTCACCGGTTGCTGCTTGCCGCTTGCCGCTTGCCGCTTGCCGCTTGCCGCTTGCCGGGACACGCTCCTATCGGATTGCCACAGACTCCCCGACCGGGATGCGCGCGTACGCGGTGCCGCCCTTGAAGTCCAGCCAGCCGTCGAAATACTCCTGGCCGAGCTCGTTGAGCGTGGCGTCGTGGACCGGGAACGCCTGCTCCGGCCGCACCGCCCGCACGAAGTCCAGCGCCTCGGAGAGCTTGAGCCAAGGTGCGGCGGCCGGCACGAGCAGCGTCTCCACCGGCGACGGCGGGACGAACAGCGAGTCGCCCGGGTGGTAGAGCGTGCCGTCGATGACGAACCCGACGTTGGCGCAGCCGGGCAGCCCGTCGTAGATCTCGGCGTGCGTCCCGCCCACGACGTCGACGGCGAACCCGGCCGCCGTGAACCGCTGCCCCACCTCGACCGCGACCGCCGTGCCACCCAGCTCGGGGGCCGACTCGATCGCTGCCGACGGCAGGTACACCCGGAACGCGGAGTTGCGCCGACCCGCCGCCACGAGCTTGGCGGCGTCGAGGTGGTCGGGGTGCTCATGGGTCACCAACACCTCGTCGACGCCGTCGAGCGCTTCGGCCTCCGAGAACGTCCCCGGGTCGATCACCAGAACCCGGTTGTCCGCCTCCAGGCGCACACAGGCGTGGCCGTACTTGGTCAAACGCATGCGCCCACTATCGCAGGGACAGCCGAAGGCGAGGCCCCGTTCGACGAAGTCCGCCGCGAAGAGATCAGGCCCTCCCGCAGCGTGACAACCAGCTCGAACCGCTTGCTTCCCACCATGGATATCGGTCCTGCCATGGCATCCCATGGCAGGACCTGTCGGGGCGCTACGGGCCATGGGGGACGGCCGACCGGGCTTGACGCTCTGAGGCAGCAGCGCTTCCAGCACGGCCCATGGGGTGGCCGTCAGATCTCCTCGGGCCAAGGGGCACGATCATCGCATGACCTTGATCCACTTCTGGCGGCGGGCAGCTTCCCTCAGCCGCTCGTCGGCGACGGCTCCGCCGGTGGCGGCTCAGGTGAGTAGCGAGCGCCACGGGCGTTGAAATGCGCCAGGTAGTAGGTGACACCGTCGAGGCGCAGTTCCATGGGCGGAGGATCGGTAACCAGGTGGGTCCGACCGCCCTGGCCGTCCACCTGAGCCGCCATCTTCGGCGTGTTCCAGGAGCGCGCCCAGTTCTCTGCCTGTTCCGGTGACCACAGGAAGCGGGTGCCGAACTCCTTCTCGTCACCCGGTTCCGCTGCCGTCAACACCCTTACCAGCGCGGGGCTGTAGACGGCGCGGACCCGGAAGTTCACGAGAAATCGACTTTTGATCACGATTCGCATGTAGCGACGGCTGTTGCCTCGACGGCGTCCAGCCACGATGACGCTCTCGCCACCGTCTCCCCAGGCCGGCGGTGCGATCCACACCTTCGCCCCCGGCGCGAAGTGCCGGATCCCCCTGCGAATCTCGAGCCCGCCTTCACCGTGGCTGGTCTCCGGGGCGACATTTGCCACAACGCACACGCCCAGCGGCTCGGGTCCGGTTCCATCCGTCATGGTTGCCATCATCGCCCAGCGCACGCGTAGTGGCGTGACCATTTCTGTGGGCCGGGTTCGCGGCACAAGGTCATCACGATACTGGGACCGTGCTGGTCACGGCCATCAACGAGTAGCTTTGACCGGCACTTTTCAAACGCGCCCCAGGTGCGGGCGAGCTGTCCTGCCTGGCATCATGGATCCCATGATCATGTGTCGAAAGGCCGATGCCGCGTAGACGGCCACGCGCGCTGCGCGCTGAACGACCGGTCGCCCGCGTCTGGGGGCCGGCTCCTCCGCTCCGGATTCACGGACTCTCCGCCGAGGCGAGCTTGGCTGTGCACCGGGTCGAGTACCTGAGCAACAGCTTCTACCTACACCTGGGCGCCACCGACCGGGCATTGCGGCGATACCGCATGTTCCTGCACCCGCCGGGACGACGTCCTCTGTACCCGCAGGAGTCGCATTGCTCGTGCCCGTCGTGTTCCTTCGACGATGTCCGGCATGCGCGCGACGTGCTGGAGGAGATCCTGGAGAGACTACCGAAGCGGGCTCACGCCGAACTCGGCCTGCTTGTGGAGCCTCTGGATACGGTGTTCTTGCGCCGCACCCTGCCCGACCCGTTCGCCTACCAGCGTGAGTGGCGCACGGAGTTCTGGTGGTACCGTCGCCTGGCTGACACGTCGGAGTGGGGATGAGCGGACCCTCGATCGGCCCCGTACCGAAATGGGGTGATCACGGCCACGGCTGTTGTGATCACGGCGTCGCACCTGTTCCTTGATAGCCCCTTCGCGCGGGGCCAAGCCCGCGCGAATTTCCACAAGCTAGTGACAGTCCTCCCCGGGGACGGCGCTGACACCGCGTGGCTGGGCGGCCCTGGAGTCTTCCGCTGAAGGATCGGGTCCTGCTGGTAGCGGCATACCGGCGGACCAACCTGACGCTACGACCGCTCCTGCCACTCTTCGGCGTGTCCAAGTCGGCGGCCGACCACATCATCAACCACGTCGACCCCTGCTGGCACTCAAGCCCCGACGCCGGTTCCCCACGGACGCAGTCCTGATCGTCGAGGGCACTCCCGCCCCCACCCCCGACCACGCCATCGCGAAGAAGTCGAAGAACTACGGGTCCTCCACCCACCACCGCGTCGTCACCGACGCCCACACCCGGCTGGTCGTCGCGGTCGGCACACGGTTGCCGTTTTCGGGCAGCCGGAACAGCCGTAGAGCATGGGCCGAGTCCGGCGCCAAGGCCTTCTCCAGGCCGCACAGTCCAGGTCTGCCGCGATGGGCGAGACTGCTCAGCCACTGCCGAAGATCAACTGCGGAGCAGCCCTTGGCCTCCGGTCGCGCCCCGCAGGGCCGCCGCCACCAGTCCGTGGATCTCGTCCGCCCCGGTCTCCCCGCCGCCCATCAGGCGGTCGAAGACCAGGCCGTCGATGCAGGCCAGCAGCGTGGTGGTCCGTCCGTCGGGGTCGGCGACTCCCTGGTCCGCGAGGAAGGTGCGGACGACGGCCCGGCCCGCGTTCTCGCGCGGCACGAGGATCTCCCGCAGTTCGGGGTCGCGTACGCTCTCCACCGCGCAGGCGTACCGCGCGAGCGAGCGCCGGCGGCCCTCGCCGGTCAGCCGGTGGCGCATCAACTCAAGGATGCCGCTGACCAGTTCGTCCGTGGTGCGGATCACCACCCGCTCCCCCATGGCCTGCAGCTCACCCTGGTCCAGTTCGACCAGCCGCCGCACCAGGGCGGTGAGCAGCGCCTGTCTGGTCCGCAGATAGGCGGAGGTGGTGCCGACCGGCAGTCCGGCCGCCGCATCCACCGCCCGGTGGGTCAGTCCTCGCACACCCGCGTCCGCCAGCACGGCGATCGCCGCGTCCGCCAGCGCGGTCCGGCGGTCCGGGCGACCAGCCCGACCCGCGGCACCCCGACGCTGCCCGCGCTCCTGCTCCTCATCTCGCCGCATCCCTCCTTTCTACCGGGTCCGGCCAGGGCATCGCCCTTCCCGGTGCCGGCGGGGCCGTCGGGAGACCTGTCGCTCGGCCGCACGGGGGCGGTCGACGCCGCGGCCTCGAGAAGGTCCACCGGTGGACCGGCGGCTCGAGGGGCCGGGGAGCCCTGTCATTCGGGGTGTTCGGGCGGACGAACGGCTACCGCGCAGCCCTTCTCCGCGACCGGTTGCCGGTACCGGCCGAGCCCCGCCCGGTCCAGCCAACCCCCGCCCGGCCGTCGGACGAGCCCGTAGTACGCTCCTTCTACAGGTGTAGAAAACACTGCGACGACACGGGAGGGACCGGGCATGGGCAGCAGCAACGCGGTGGTGGTCGGCGGCGGGATCGGCGGGCTGGCGGCCGCGATCGGGCTCCGACTCGCGGGGTGGGACGTGACCGTGATCGAGCGGGCCGCCGTTCTGGACGACGCCGGCGCCGGGATCTCCCTCCACGCCAACGGCATGCGGGCACTGGCGCTCCTCGGCGTGGACAAGGCCGTCGAGGCGGCCTCACGGCGCCAGTACACCGGCGGGACCCGGACGCCGGACGGCCGTCGGCTCGCCGTGATGGACGGCAGGGCGCTGGAACGGGAGCTGGGGTCACCGATCGTCGGCATCCCGCGCGCCGACCTGCACCGCATCCTGCGCGAGGCCCTTCCCGCCGAGTCCCTGCTCATCGGCGCCGAGGTGACCGAGGTCGACACCTCCCGGCCCGGCCGGGTCGCAGTGACCTCCACCCGCACCGCCTCGGCGGCCGGCTCCGCGAGCACCGACCCCCTGAACGCCGACCCCCTGAACGCCGACTCCCTGAACGCCGACCCCGCGAACGCCGGCTCCCCGAACACCGGCCATCCGGCTGCCGATGTCCTGGAAGCCGACCTCCTGGTGGCCGCCGACGGCATCAACAGCCGGATCCGGCGCCGCCTCTTCCCCTCCCACCCCGGCCCGGTGTACAGCGGCTCGACGGTGCTGCGGGCGATCACCGAGCGCCCGGTCGACGGGTTGTCCGCCGACTTCGAGCTGACCTGGGGCCACGGCGCCGAGTTCGGCCACATCGCCTTCCCGGACGGCCGGGCGGAGTGGCACGCCGTGCTCAACGCCCCGGCCGGGGTCCGCTACCGGGATCCGCTGGCGGAGGTGCGCCGCCGCTTCGCCGGCTGGCACGCCCCGATCTCCGATCTGCTGGCCGCGACCCGCCCGGAGGACGTGCTCCATCACGACGTCAACGAACTGGTCACCCCGTTGCCCTCGTACGTCTCGGGCCGGATCGCCCTGCTGGGCGACGCCGCGCATGCCATGACCCCGCATCTCGGACAGGGCGCCTGCCAGGCCCTGGAGGACGCGGTGACGCTCGCGGCGGCGGTCGCCGAGGGGCCGACGGTCGAGGGCGCGCTCGCCCGCTACGACGCGGTGCGCCGCCCGCGCAGCCAGGCCGTGGCCCGCGACGCCCGCCGGGCCGGTCGGATGGGTCAGCAGCTGGCCAATCCGCTGGCGGTCGGCCTGCGCAACGCCGCGATCCGGCTCACCCCGCCCGGGGTAATGGTCCGAACCGTCCTGAAGCACGCCGACTGGACGCCGCCCCGGATCGCTCCCCGCGCCGCCTAGCCACGGCATCGCGCCGCACCGCAACGCGCCGCACCACCCCGTACGGCGAGGCACGCTGCACCCCCCTCCGACAAGGCGGGCCCGGGAAATGGCCGAAATGCCGGGCCCGCCACTCGAAGGGAGCAGCATTCCCTGTGGCATGAATCACGCACCGAAACGCGACCTGACTGTCCGTCAATATCGCTGACGCCTCGTCACATCAGGCCCTGTGTGCCGAACTTGGATGCTGACGACTCGTCAGATCGAGCCACTGCGAGCCCAGTTGGACCGAAGCGGCGTTCCTGCCGGACCGGATGGGCGGAGCTACCATCGGTCGGGTTGTCCGCTCCGGCCCCGGAGTGGGGTCACCCGGCCGAGCGGTGCTCCCACCGCCCCAGGGGCCGGGCATCGGTCGGAACGGGGCGAGGACGAGGAGCGCACGGGCTGCCATGACCGCTGAACCGATCCATCTGGAGCAGTACACCGGGCCACCGCAGGCCGAGCCGACGCGCGCGCTGTTCCCCGGGCGTCCGGCCGCCGCGCCGCGCACCCTGGTCGACGTCCTGGACGCCACCGTGCGCGCCCACCCCGACGAACCGGCCCTGGACGACGGCCGCACCGTGCTGAGCTACCGCGCCCTGGCCGCCGAGGTGGAGCAGCTGCGCCGCCGACTGGCCGCCGCCGGAATCGGGCCGGGAGACCGGGTGGGCGTGCGGGTGCCCTCCGGCACCAACGACCTGTACGTCTCGATCCTCGCCGTGCTGGCCGCCGGGGCCGCCTACGTCCCGGTGGACGCGGAGGACCCGGACGAGCGCGCCCACCTGGTCTTCGGCGAGGCGAAGGTCGCCGCCGTCCTCGGCGCCGAGCGCGCCATCAGCATCGCGCGCACCTCGAACGACGCCATCGGCGTCACGAGCACCCCGAGCGACGCCATCGGCGTCACGGGCACCCCGAGCGACGCCACCGGCGTCACGAGCACCCCGACCGCCGCCAGGAGCACCCCGGCCACCACCGGTTCCCGGGAGCCCCTGGCGCCCGCGCGCCGCCCCACCCCGGACGACGACGCCTGGATCATCTTCACCTCCGGCTCGACCGGGAAGCCCAAGGGCGTCGCCGCCACCCACCGCAACGCCGCCGCCTTCGTCGACGCCGAGGCCGCGCTCTTCCTCCAGGAGGAGCCGATCGGCCCCGGCGACCGGGTGATGGCCGGCCTGTCGGTCGCCTTCGACGCCTCCTGCGAGGAGATGTGGCTGGCCTGGCGGCACGGCGCCTGCCTGGTGCCCGTGCCCCGGTCCCAGGTGCGCAGCGGCGCGGACCTCGGCCCCTGGCTGGCCGAGCAGGAGATCACCGTGGTCTCCACCGTCCCCACCCTCGCCGCGCTGTGGCCCGCCGAGGCGCTCAACGAGGTCCGGCTGCTGATCTTCGGCGGCGAGGCCTGCCCGCCCGAGCTGGTGCAGCGGCTGGTCACCGAGGGCCGGGAGGTGTGGAACACCTACGGCCCGACCGAGGCCACCGTGGTGGCCTGCGCCGCGCTGCTGACCGGCGAGGGCCCGGTGCGGATCGGCCTGCCGCTGGACGGCTGGGACCTCGCGGTCGTGGACGAGGCCGGCGAGCCGGTCCCCGTCGGCGGCACCGGGCAGCTGGTGATCGGCGGGGCCGGCCTGGCCCGCTACCTGGATCCGGAGAAGGACGCCGAGAAGTACGCGCCGCTGGCCTCGCTCGGCTGGGAGCGGGCCTACCGCAGCGGCGACCTGGTCCAGGCCGATCCGGCCGGCCTGCTGTTCCTCGGCCGCACCGACGAGCAGATCAAGCTCGGCGGCCGCCGGATCGAGCTCGGCGAGGTGGACGCGGCGCTGCAGGCGCTGCCGGGCGTGGCGGGCGCCGCCGCGGCCGTCCGGACCGCACGCGGAGGCAATCAGCTGCTGGTCGGCTACCTGGTGGTCCAGGACGGCTTCGACCGGGAGCGGGCGGTCGAGCGGCTGCGCGCGGAACTGCCCGCCGCCCTGGTCCCGCTGCTCGCCCCGGTGGACGCCCTGCCCACCCGTACCTCCGGCAAGGTCGACCGGAACGCGCTGCCGTGGCCACTGCCCGATCTGGAGGCCGCCGGGCCGAGCGAGCAGCTGTACGGCACCGAGGCGTGGCTCGCCGAGCAGTGGGCCGAGATCCTCGGGGTGCAGGTCGCCAGTGCGCGGGACGACTTCTTCGCGATCGGCGGCAGCAGTCTGGCCGCCGCCCGGCTGACCACCCTGCTGCGCTCCCGCTACCCGAGCGCCGCCGTGCTGGACATCTACCAGCACCCCACGCTGCGCAAGCTCGCCCGGCACCTGGAGCGTACGGCCCCCGAGGGCGGCGAGGCCCGTACCGTCACCCTGGTGCCCACCCGGGCCAAGCTGCTGCAGCTGCTCCTGCTCGTCCCGCTGTTCACGGTGGTCGGCCTGCGCTGGACGGTCGCCCTGCTGGCCGCCGGGAACCTGCTCTCCCACCTGGGCGACTACCCGTGGGCGCCCACCGCCTCCTGGTGGGCGGTCAGCGCGGGTGTGCTCGCGCTGTACACCCCGCCGGGGCGCCTCGCGATCGCGGCCGGCGGCGCCCGGCTGCTGTTGCGCGGTCTGCGCCCCGGCCGGTACCCGCGCGGCGGCGCGGTGCACCTGCGGCTCTGGGCGGCCGAGCGGCTGGCCGAGCTGAGCGGTGCGACCTCGCTGTCCGGCGCCTGGCTGGTGCGCTACGCCCGCGCGCTGGGTGCCAAGGTCGCGCCCGAGGTGGACCTGCACTCGCTGCCGCCGGTCACCGGGATGCTCAAGCTGGGCCGGGGCTGCGCCGTCGAGGCCGAGGTGGACCTGTCCGGCTACTGGCTGGACGGCGACCGGTTGGAGGTCGGCCCGGTCAAGGTCGGGTCCGGCGCCGTGGTCGGCACCCGCTCGACCCTGCTGCCGGGTGCCCGGATCGGCAAGCGCGCCCAGGTGGTGGCCGGCTCCAGCGTCACCGGCCAGGTGCCGACCGGGCAGCGCTGGGGCGGGGCGCCCGCGGTCAAGCTGGGCCGGGCGGAGCGCACCTGGCCCAAGGAGCGTCCGTCGCGCCGGGCCCACTGGGCCGCCCTGTACGGCGCGGGCGGCGCGGTGCTCAGCCTGCTCCCGGTGCTGCCGGCCGTGGCCGCGCTGGCGGTGCTCTCGTGCTTCGTCGACCAGGGCGCGGACCTCGGCCGGGCACTCGGCGGCGCGCTGCTCGGGCTGCTGCCGGCCACCCTGGCCTTCGGTGCCGGGTACGCCGCGCAGCTGGTGGTGCTCGTACGGCTGCTGAGCATCGGGCTCGTGCCGGGGGTGCACCCGCTGCACGGCCGGGTCGGCTGGCAGGCGTGGGTGGTCACCCAGCTGATGGACCGGGCCCGCGAGGTGCTGTTCCCGCTGTACGCCGGGCTGGTCACCCCGCTGTGGCTGCGCGCGCTGGGGATGCGGGTCGGCCGGGGCGCCGAGGTGTCCACGGTGCTGGCGCTGCCCAGTCTGACCACGGTCGGCGACGGCGCGTTCCTCGCCGACGACACCCTGATGGCGCCGTACGAGCTGGGCGGCGGCTGGATGCGGCTCGGCGAGGCGAAGGTCGGCGAGCGGGCCTTCCTCGGGAACTCGGGGATGACCGCCCCGGGCCGCTCGGTGCCCAAGCGGGGCCTGGTGGGCGTGCTGTCCGCGACGCCGGAGAAGGCGAAGAAGGGCGGTTCTTACCTGGGCATGCCGCCGATGCGACTGCCGCGCGCGGCGGACGAGGCGGACCAGAGCCTGACCTACGAGCCGCCGGCCCGGCTGCTCTGGGCGCGCGGGCTGGTCGAGCTGGGCCGGCTGGTGCCGGTGCTGGCCTCGGGCGCGTTGGGCTTGCTGACGGCGGCGACGCTGGCCCGGCTGACGGCGGCCTGGTCGCCGCTCGGCGCGGCCGTCGTCTCGGGGCCGGTGCTGCTGGCGGCGGGCGGCATGGCCTGCCTGGTCGCGGTGGCGGCGAAGTGGCTGCTGGTCGGGCGGTTCCGCGCGGTGGAGCACCCGCTGTGGAGCGGCTTCGTGTGGCGCAACGAGCTCGCCGACACCTTCGTGGAGGTGCTGGCGGTGCCGTGGCTGGTCGGCGCGGTGCCCGGCACCCCGGTGCTGAACCTTTGGCTGCGGGCGCTCGGCGCAAAGGTCGGCCACGGCGTGTGGTGCGAGAGCTACTGGCTGCCGGAGGCCGACCTCGTCACCCTCGGGGACGGAGTGAGCGTCAACCGGGGCTGCGTGCTGCAGACACACCTCTTCCACGACCGGATCATGCGGATGGATACTGTGGACCTCCGCGAGGGCGCCACCCTGGGCCCGGGCGGGATCGTGCTGCCCGGCAGCACGGTCGGCGCGCGCAGCACGCTGGGCCCGGCGTCGCTGGTGATGCGCGCCGAGTCCGTCCCCGCGGACACGCGGTGGCTGGGCAACCCGATCGAGGCGTGGCAGGCCACGTCGTGACGGCCCCTCCGCCCCCGGCCGGCCCGACCACCGCGGCGTGGGCCACCCGCACGACCACGTCGACGACCACCTCGACGACGACTTCGACCACAACTCCTCCGACCACTCCACCGACCACCCGTCCCGGCCCGCAGGGAGCGCCCGTCCCCGTGAAGTCCAAGCACGTCCCGCCGGCCGTCGGCGGCCCGGACCCGTACTTCCCCACCAGCGGCGACCACCGCTACCGGGTGCACCGCTACGAACTCGCACTGGACTACCGGCCCGGGCCCAACCGGCTGGCCGGCTCGGCCCGGCTGAGCGCGGTGGCGAACACGGCGCTGGCCGAGTTCGCGCTCGACCTGGCCGAGTTCCGGATCGGGCGGGTGCTGGTGGACGGCAAGGCCGCCCGCTACACCCACCGCGGCGGCAAGCTGCGGATCCGCCCGGCGAAGGCGCTCGGGGCAGGCGCCGTCTTCACGGTCGAGGTGCACTACACCGGCAACCCCCGGCCGGTGCGCAGCCCGTGGGGCGGCCTCGGCTGGGAGGAGCTGACCGAGGGCGCGCTCGTGGCCAGCCAGCCGGTCGGCTCGCCGTCGTGGTTCCCGTGCAACGACCGGCCAGCGGACAAGGCGACCTACCAGATAGCGGTCACCACGCCGTCCCCGTTCACCGTGGTGGCGAGCGGACGGCTGCTCACCCGGACCACCCGAGCCTCCAGCACCACCTGGGTGTACGAGCAGAGCGCGCCGACCTCGCCGTACCTGGTGACGGTCTCGATCGGGCACTACGTGCCGGTGCCGCTGACCGCGCGCCCGGCGCAGCCCGGCACCGGGCAGCACCCGCACGCCGGCGCCGGGCAGCACTTGCAGGCCGGCGCCGGGCACCTCCCGCAGGCCGGGCACGTGTCCCAGTCCGGCTACGTGCCGCGGCCACTGGTCGAGGCCTTCACCCGGGACTTCGCCCGGCAGCCGGAGATGATGGCCTACTTCGCCCAGGCCTTCGGGCCGTACCCGTTCGGCGAGTACGCGGTCGTGGTCGCCGACGAGGAACTGGACGTCCCGGTCGAGGCCCAGGGCGTGGCCACCTTCGGCACCAACCACCTCGGCGGCGGCTGGGACCGCGAGCGGCTGATCGCCCACGAGCTGGCCCACCAGTGGTTCGGCAACAGCGTCTCGATCGCCGACTGGCGGCACATCTGGCTCAACGAGGGCTTCGCCAAGTACGCGGAGTGGCTCTGGTCGGAGCACGTCGGCGGTCCGGCCGCGGCCGTGCACGCCGCTGCCGCGCACCGGTTGCTGGCCGGGCTGCCGCAGGACCTCCGGCTCGGTGACCCGGGCCGCAAGCTGATGTTCGACGACCGGCTGTACCAGCGCGGCGGCCTGGCGGTGCACGCCCTGCGGCGGGCACTCGGCGAGGACGCCTTCTTCGCGATGCTGCGGGACTGGACGGGAGCCAATCGACACGGTGTGGTCGCCACCGCCGACCTCCTCGCGCACGCCTCCCGCTACACCGCGGCTCCGCTCGGCCCGCTGTTCGAGGCCTGGCTGGAGCGGCCCGAGCTCCCGGCCCTGCCCGCCTGAACCTGAAGCGGCGTCCGCTCCTGTGGCCTTCCCGGCTCCTCCTGCTGCTCCGGGGCTCCGCGGCTCCGGGGCTCCGGGCTCTGCGGCTCCAGGGCACCGCGGCTTCGAAGCTCCGGGGCTGGGCTACTGTCCGTCCATGTCGATGACCTCAGACGATCAGACGGCCGACCAGCCCGCTGTCCAGCTGGACGATCAGCTCGACGAGCTGCTGCCCGCCACCCGCCGTGCCCTGCTGCACCGCATCGCCGTCGCCCAGCGCGAAGGCCGTACGCCCTCCCTGGTCGCCGGGGTGGTCCGGGACGGGCGGCTGGTGTGGAGCGGCGCCCGGAGCATGGTCGACGGGCACGCGCCGACCCCGGACGTCCAGTACCGGATCGGTTCCCTCACCAAGACCTTCGTCGCCGTGCTGGTGCTGCGGCTGCGCGACGAGGGCCGGCTCGGCCTCGACGACCCGCTGGGCCGCCACCTGCCCGGCACCGCGGCTGACGGCGTGACCATCGCCCAGTTGCTCGCCCACTCTGCCGGGCTGGCCGCCGAGACGCCCGGCCCCTGGTGGGAACGGACCGAGGGCACGCTGCGGCCCGAACTCGCCGACCTGCTGGAGCCGGAAGGCTCGCTCAAGCACCCGGCCGGCCGGCGCCACCACTACTCCAACCCCGGCTACGCCCTGCTCGGCGCCCTGGTGGAGGAACTGCGCGGCGAGCCCTGGGGCGAGGTACTGCGCCGGGAAGTGCTGGCGCCGCTGCGCATGGACCGCACCACGCTGCTGCCCCGGCACCCGCACGCCGGCGGCTTCGCCGTCCACCCGTGGGCCGACGTCATGCTGCCCGAACCGCTCACCGACACCGGCCGGATGGGACCCGCCGGCCAGCTCTGGTCCACCGGTGCCGACCTGGCCCGCTGGGCCGCATTCCTCGCCGGCGGCGACGACAAGGTGCTGGGCGCCGAGTCCCTCGCCGAGATGCGCCGACCCGCCGTCGGGCCGGACGACGCCGCCTGGACCTCCTGTTACGGCTTCGGTCTGCAACTGCGCCGCGAGGGCGGCCGGTTGCTGTACGGCCACTCCGGCTCGATGCCCGGCTTCACGGCGGGCCTGTGGGTCAGCGAGGACGACGGCCTGGCCGGCTTCGCCCTGTCCAACGCCACCAGCGGCGCCAACGCCCCGCAACTGGCCGCCCAGCTGATCAGCATCACCGCGGAGCACGAACCGCGGCTGCCCGAACCCTGGCGGCCGCTGCCCGACGTGGACGACGAACTGCTCGCCCTCACCGGCCCCTGGTACTGGGGCGCCGCGCCCCACCTCCTGCGGCTGAAGGCCGACCGCGTCCTCGAGCTCACCGAACTCACGGGCGGCCGCCGGGGCTCGCGGTTCCGGCCGCGGCCGGACGGCACCTGGATCGGGCTGGACAACTACCACGCGGGCGAGACCCTGCGGGTGGTCCGGCGCGCCGACGGCACGGCCGGCCACCTGGACGTCGGCTCCTTCGTCTACACCCGCGAGCCCTACGGACCGGCCGAGGCCGTCCCGGGCGGCGTCGACCCCCAGGGTTGGCAGGCGTTCTGAGCCCACCGGGCGCCGCTGGGACGGCTCCCCGACGGCTCCGCGACGGCTCCCCGACGGTGGTGACGGCGGGGGTGGCGCTGACGGCGGGGACGTGCGATGCAGGTGTGCGCCCCCGTTGTCCACCTCGCGCCAACGACCAGCCGGTGCCCGGCAGATGACCGGCAGGCCAAGGGTGGTCCCATTCAACAGGTGCACATCTGCGCTCCGCCGGGCCGCAACGTGAATGCCAACCGGCTCGGAGAGACATACGGTGACCGGTTCGCGTCCATGCCCAACCCCTGCGGGCCGGGACGGTGCCCTGGTACATCCACGGCACCGCCGACCGTGCTGCCCTGGAGGGTCCGCCATGACCACCGTCCCCACGTACGCTCCGTCCGCAGTCGCCCCCGCCCACGACGCCCCGGCGGTCCCCGCGCCTCGCCGCCGGCCCACCACGGCCGCCTACACCGTCGGTCTCGCCCGCGACGAGGACGACGTGCGCGCCGCCCAGCGGCTCCGTCACCAGGTCTTCGCCGCCGAACTCGGCGCCGTCCTGCACAGCCCGGTCGCCGGGCTCGACGTCGACCCCTTCGACGAGTACTGCGACCACCTGCTGGTCCGCGAGGGCGACACCGGCGCCGTGGTCGGCACCTACCGGCTGCTGCGCCCGGAGGCCGCCCGACGTGCCGGGCGGCTCTACTCCGACGGCGAGTTCGACCTCTCCGCGCTCGCACCGGTGCGCCCCGGCCTGGTCGAGCTCGGCCGCTCCTGCATCCGCCCCGACCACCGGGGCAACGGCGCGGTCATCAACCTGATGTGGGGCGGCATCGCCCGCTACCTCGCCGACACCGGCAACACCTGGGTCGGCGGCTGCTGCTCGATCGACCTGGAGGACGGCGGTGCCACCGCGGCCCGGGTCTGGGACACCGTCCGCACCAAGCACCTCGCCCCCGAGCAGTACCGGGTCACCCCGCACCGCCGCTGGGACGCCGAGGGTGTTCCGCGTGCCGAGCGCGGCGCCCTGCCCGCCCTGCTCCGCGGCTACCTGCGACTCGGCGCCTGGGTCTGCGGCGAGCCCGCGTACGACCCGGACTTCGGCTGCGCCGACCTCTACGTGCTGCTGTCGCTGGAGCGCACCGACCCCCGCTACCTGCGGCACTTCCTCTCCGGAGCCCCCGCGTCGGGCGTCTCGTCATGAGCGTGTGGCTGCCGACCGCCCCCTGCCGGCCGGAGACCTGCCTGAGCGAGCGGGCACCGGAGGTCTCCCACCTCCGCCGAGTGCTGCGGCTGGCCGCCTGCCTGACCGCGGTACTGGCCGGGCTGGTGCTCAGCCTGCCGGTACGGCTGATGCCGTACGGCGCCCGGGAGGGGCTGATCCGGTTCTGGGCGCGGGTACTGCTGCGCACCCTCGGCGTGACCGTCCACCTGAGCTCGTCCGGCGCTCACGGTTCCGCCGGTTCCGCTCATTCCGCTGATTCCGTCGGATCCGCCGGTCCGGTCGGATCCGCGTGGTCCGTCGGATCCGCCGGTCCGGTCGGATCCGCCTGGTCCGTCGGATCCGCCGGTTCCCTCGGATCTCCCGCGCCAGGCGGAGCGGGCATCAGCGGGCGCACGGCCCGCGGCGCGGCCAGCGGCACGGTCGGCGGCGGCGGAGCGCTGGTGGTGGCCAACCACGTGTCGTGGCTGGACATACCCCTGCTCGCGGCCGGGCGGCCCGGTCGGTCGCTGGCCAAGACCGAGGTCCGGCAGTGGCCGGTCCTCGGCCACCTGGTCGCCTGGGGCGGCACCGTGTTCCTGGAACGCGACCGGCTGCGGACCCTCCCGGACACGGTGGCTGCGGTGGCCGAGGTGCTGCGCTCGGGGCATTCCGTGATCGTCTTCCCGGAGGGCTCGACCTGGTGCGGCCGGGAGAGCGGACGGTTCCGGCCGGCCCTGTTCCAGGCCGCGGTGGACGCGGGTGCGTTCGTCCAACCGGTGACGATCCGGTACCGGCTGGCGGACGGACAGCCCACCAGCGCGCCCGCCTTCGTCGGCGACGACGGACTGCTCACCTCCCTCGCCCGGGTGGTCGCCGTGCGCGGCCTGGTCGCGGACGTCACGTTCCTGCCGCCGATCCCGCCGCCCCGGCCGCATTCCACCCGGGCGGGAGCCCGACGGGAACTGGCCCGCGCGGCCCAGGCGGCCGTGGAGGGCATCCGGTGACGGTGTTCCGCCGGGTCCCCGCAGGCTGGTGACGGTCGCCCGGGCCGTTCCGGTCCGCGCCGGGCGCGAGGCCGGACCGGTCCCGCCCGGCGGTCGACCCGGTCAGCATGCCCACCCTGAAGGGGGCAGCTGACCGGACCGGTGCCGACCGACGGTGGCGGGAAGCGATCGCGGACACCACCTGGTCCGCGGCCCGACGGAATACCGCACGCGGGAGGCAGCTCCCGAGCGGCGGATCAGCCGCGCGCGATGGGCCCGAGGTAGGTGCCGCCCGAGACGTCGATGATCTGGCCGGTCACCCACCGGCCCTGCGGACCCGCCAGGAAGCCCACCACGTCCGCGATGTCCTCCGGCTCGCCGAGCCGTCCGAGCGCGGTGAGCGACTCGAGTCCGGCCACCGCCTCGGGAGCGTTGGTCCACCCGGCGGTCATGTCGGTCCGGACCACCCCGGGGTTGACCGTGTTCACGGTGATCCCGCGTCGACCGAGCTCGTTGGCGAGTGGTGCGCCAAGAGCTGCCAGCGCCGCCTTGGTGACGGTGTAGCCGATCTGGACGGGGGCCGCGATCCGGGTCGCCGCTGAGGCCATGTTGATGATCCGCCCGCCGTCCCGCAGCAGTGGCAGCGCCCGCTGGATCACGAAGACCGGCGTTCGCACGTTGACCGAGAGCAGCCGTTCGAACTCCTCCTCGGTGAGCTGCCCGATCGAACCGACCGAGTGGATGCCCGCGTTGTTGACCAGGATGTCCAGGCCGTCCGCGCCGTGGTCCGCCAGGCCGGCGGCGAGCGCCTCGAACAACCGATCCACCGCGCCGCTGTCGCCGAACCTGGCCTGCACCGCGAACGCCCGTCCGCCGCCCTTCGCGATCAGCTCCACGGTCTCCGCGGCGGCCGCTTCGTTGCCGCCGTAGTGGACCGCGACCAGCGCCCCCTCGGCGGCGAGCCGCAGGGCGACCGCGCGCCCGATCCCGCGCGAGCCGCCCGTCACCAATGCGGTCCTGCCGTCCAGTTCCCCCACGATCGTCTCTCCCTTCGTCTCGCCCGGGTCGAATCCGGGACCGACCTCGAGTAGATCCGAAGTTCCGCCCCGGCAAAAGAGAGGAGGACGTACAGGATCAGTTTGTGACGATCGAGCTGAACACCTTCTCGACGCACGGTACGTGACGAGACGATCGACGGCGAGATCGGAAGAACGGGACGGCTGGGCCGCCCACCTCCGCTCATCTCGGCACCCGGCACCCGGCCCCCGGCAGCCGGCAGCCGGCACCGCGACGAGATCCGACGCACCATCCCGCCACCCAGGGCTGCTGCGAGCCGCGTCACGCCGGGCAAGTCACCGGACCGGTAGGCCGGTTCACAGCGTGATCACGATCTTCCCGTGAACGTGCCGCGCGGCCTGGGTCGTCACGGCTTCGCGAATCCGCTCGACCGGGAAGGTCGCCGCGATCGGCACCGCGATCGCGCCGGAGCCGATCGCGTCGGCGATCCGCTCCAGGGAGCCCGGGTCCACATCGAGGGCGCCCGTCCTGCGCACGCCGGGCGGCGGGGCGGGGCCGTCGGCGACGACGGAGATCCGCTCGGGTGCCACCCCGAGCTCGAGCGCGGTCTCGACCGCCTCCCGCCCGAACAGGTCGGTTGCGGCGGTGATCCCCTCGGGCGCCAGGGCCCGCACCCGGTCCGCCAGGCCAGGGCCGTACGCCACGGGTTCGGCGCCCAGCTCGCGCAGGAATCCGAACGTGCCCGCGGAGGCGGTACCGATCACCCGGGCACCCGCAAGCTTCGCCAACTGCACGGCGAAGACGCCGACGCCACCCGCCGCACCCCCGATCAGAACGGTGTCCCCGGCGCGGAGCCCGACCGCCTCGAGCGCCGCGACGGCCGTCAGGCCGGACACCGGAAGCGTGCACGCCACCTCGTCCCCGACCCCCTGCGGGGTGCGCCACAGGTGCGCCGCAGGCGTCTTGACCAGAACGAACTCGGCGACCGAGCGGCCGATCGCGGCCCCGTACACCCGGTCGCCGATCGAGAACCCGGTGGCCTGGGCGCCCACTTCGTCCACCACTCCGGCGAAGTCGCTGCCGAAGCCGGCGGGCAGGGTGATGCCGAACCGCGCAGCCATGTCGGGCTGAGTGGTGATCTGCCAATCCATCGGATTCAGCCCGGCGGCCGTGACACGGACGCGAACCTCACCCGGCGCGACGTGCGGCTCCGGTATCTCCTGCAGCTCGAGCACCTCAGGACCGCCGAATCGCCGGTAGCGGACAGCTTTACTCATCGTTGGCCTCCCTGGCCAGTGATGGGACTTGGTCTCATCGACCGTACACCAGTGATGGGACGAAGTCCCGTACACTGCTCGCATGGCTCGCTGGCAACCCGACGCACCCGGACGACTCGCCGCCGCCGCCCTCGACCTCTTCGAGGAGCACGGCTACGAGAACACGACCGTGATCGAGATCGCCGAACGTGCGGGGCTCACCAAGAGCACGTTCTTCCGATACTTCCCGGACAAGCGCGAAGTGCTCTTCGGCGGGGGCACGGTGGCCGGTCTGCTCGTCGAAGCGATCGCCTCGGCGCCCCCGGAGGCCGGGCCGCTCGACGCGGTGGCACACGCCCTCGACGCGCTCGGCCGGACCTTCTTCACCGCCGACCGCCGGGAGTTCAGCCGCCGGCGCCAGGCCGTACTGAACGCCAACACGGAACTGCGTGAACGCGAAGCACTGAAGAGGATCGACCTCACCACCTCGATGATCGAGGCCCTCGACCGCCGCGGAGTGCCGGTCCTGACCGCGCGCGTGGCCGCACAACTCGGCACGCTCGCCTGGGAGATGGCCTACGACCAGTGGATCGGCACCGACAGCACGGAGGGCTTCGGCCCGCTGGCACGGAAAGCGCTCGCCGGGGTGCGCGCAGTCGGAGCCATGGGGTAGGCGCAACCCGGTAGGCGCACCGGTCACGCGGGTCGGTGACGGGGGTTCACGGCCCGTCCGCGCACCGCACCGGGCAAGCCCGTCCACCGTGCACGGACAGGCGCTGACGTGTGCGCGATCGGAATGATGGGGCGGGGACGGGGTTCCTAGGCTGAGCCGACCTCACCGAACGGGCCGTCACCAGGTTCGGCCCTCCTGACGGGAGCCCCTGAATCCTGTGAACCCCCTGAAGAAGCTGCACTCCGCGCTGATCTGCGTCGCCCTGGCCCTCGGGCTGGTGACCGGTCTCAGCGGCACCGCATCGGCCACCAACTACCGGATCGTCGACTGGGACATCTCCCGGATCACCGACGGCGGCCAGGAGCACGCCGCGCGGTACTACCACGCGGTCGACGGGCTGCACCAGAACACCTACGGGAACGCCACCCACGAGAACGCGGTCATGCAGACCACGACCGACCGCTCCCGGATCGTCCAGATTCGCATCCGCGACACCGGCGGCAACGAGCTCGTCTCGCTCTACTTCTGGGCCGACAACCTCTACCTGGCCGGCTTCTACGCCCCGTACGGCGGCGACGCCGGCTCCGGCCGGCACCACTTCTCCTTCGCCGACGGCCGCGACATGGCGGCCTCACTCGGCGTCGGCACCCGCAGCCTGGTCCGGACCGGCAACTACACCAGCCTGCCCGGCGGCAACAACCGGGAGAACCTCCGATCACCCCGGCCACCCTCTACAACGCGGCCTACGTGCTCGGCCACGCCACCGGCTACAACGACAGCGTCGGCGCGTCCCTGCTGCTCATGATCCAGGCGTTCTCCGAGGCGGCCCGCTTCCGCCCGATCTTCTCCCAGGTCTACAACAACATCTACAACCACAACGAGACCCCGCTCGGCCGGGACCTCGCCGGGCTGGAGAACCAGTGGGACGAGATCTCCCGGTTCGCCCACGACGTCCGTCGCAACGGTTCGTCCTACCTCGACCTCTTCGGACACACCGTCCGCAATTTCAACGACCTGCGCACCCGGCTCTCCTTCGTCGAGGTGATGGGTTCGGTCGCCCAACTCTGATCCCCCACGAGGGATCTGAGGCCTGACTATCCCGAGGGGCCGGCGCCACCACGGCGCCGGTCCCTTGCCGCCCCTGCACGGCCACCCGCCCCGGCCCGGTGCGGCCAGGGCAGCCGCGGGCTACCGGCGCACCGCGGTCCGCCGACCCGCCGGCTCCTGGCCGGAGCCGGTCCGGGCGGTGGTCGTCGAGGTCGGCGTCGGTGGTCGCGGCAGTCCCGGTGCAGGTGACCGGGAGTGGTTCCCGACCACTGTCGTTCGCCGGGAGGACCGGACACGCCTCCGCGTCCAGGCGCGGATCCGCGGTGGCAGCGTGTCCCCTCGCGTGGCACCCCGCATGTACCCTCGCGTGGGCACCCGGAGCCGCACGACCGGCGCTCTAGCGGATGCCGCCCGCCACCGCCTGCCGTGCGGCCTGCGTCAAACCGTCCGTCCAGGGCTCCCCATGCCCCGGCAGTACGGTGGTGAGCTCGTGTTCGGCGATCTTCTCCAGCGACGCCAGCGCGGCCTGACTGTCCTGGGTGAAGGCCCGGCAGATGACGCACGGTCCGACCCGGCCGGCCACCGAGTCGTGGGTGACCAGGGCGTCGCCGGTGAAGGCGATCGAGGCGTCCGGGAAGAGGTAGCTGCTGCTGCCGTGCGTGTGGCCGGGCGTGTGAACCGCCAACGGAGCTCCGGGCAGGTCGAGTTGCTGGTCACTGCCGAAGGTGCGGACGGAGCGCACGGCCGGGACGCGCAGGGCACCGCCGCGGACCAGGTGCAGCGGCGCGCGCAGGCCACTCGGACGGCGGGCCGCGTAGCCGAGCAGCGAACGCTCCGGCGTCCAGAGCTCGTTCAGCCGCCGCGGCTCGGTGAGGATCGGCGCATCGGACTCGTGCACCCAGACCTCGACGCCGGAGGCCGCGCGGACCCGCTCGGCGACGCCCGTGTGGTCGGGGTGGCCATGGGTGACGAGGACCGCCGCGATGTCGGTGACCGGGCGGTCGAGGTCGCGCAGTGCGGTTCGGAGGGCGTCCCAGTGCCGGGGCAGCCCGGCGTCGACCAGCACCAGGGCCGGTCCCGTGTCGACCAGGTAGAAGTTCACCAGGTGGTCGCCCAGACGGTGCACGGTGATCACGGCGCTCACCGGCCCAGCTGGATCTTGGTGCCGGGCAGGGATGCGATCAGGTCGGCCCCGAGCAGCCGCGCCGCCGTGAAGGCGCCGGGCGGAGGGCTCGTCAGCAACCGGGCGGCGGACGCGGCGGCCACGGCCGTGGTGAACGCGAACCCCTCGCCGGTACTCAGCTCCGCGGTGCGCACCTGACCGTCCGCGCTGATGAGCTCCGCGTAGGCGTAGGAGCCGGCGTCGCCCGCCCCGCCGCTGTCGACCCCGCCGCCGCGCGGCACCGCGTACGCGGTGACCTCCGGTGCACCGGTGGCCTCCCGCGCCGCCTCCAGGTCGCCGACCGGCACCGGGATCACGGGACGGGCCGCGCCACCGAAGGTGAGGACGGTCGCGCCCTCACCGAGCGGCGCGCGCACCAGCTCACCCGCCCGGTAGCTGGTGGCGCCCTCGGCCATGGCCTCGGCGACGGTGCCGCGCACGCCGTCGGTGTCGTAGGCGCTGTGCGCGGCGGCGGCGATCTTCACCGAGGCCGCGTCGGCGCCCGTCTCGAGCAGGGCGAGCACCAGGGCCTCGGTGGCGGCCGGGCCGAACCCGGCGCCGGTCACCAGGGTGGCGCCGCGTTCCCGCGCCTCGGCATCCCGGTCGAGCAGGGCGCGCACGGCGGCCCGCTCGTTGGCGAGGTCGAGGTAGGCGGTGCCTGCCTCCAGGCAAGCCGCCACCACCGGCGCGGCGAGCCGGGCGAACGGACCGACCGTGTTGACCAGCACCTTGCCCGCGCCGGCCGCCGCGGCCAGCGACGCGGGGTCCGCGAGGTCCACGGCCAGGACCGAAACCGCCCCGCCCTCGAACCGGGCCGCTGCCCGCGCCAGCCGCGCGGCGTCCCGGCCGGCCAGCACGACGCGGCCGCCCTGCCGGACGAGCTCCTCGGCGATCAGGCCGCCGGTGGTGCCGGAGGCACCGAGGACTACGAAGTCACTGCGCATGACCATGCCCCTTCCCGCTGGCGGGGCGTTCCCGTCAGCCAGGAACATCATGACACAACATCGATGTCACGTCATCAATGCTTCGTCATCGATGTTGAGACATCGATGACGCAACATCGATGACGCCCCATTGATGTCGATGCATCAATGCCGGATCATCGATGTTGCGTCATTGATATGCTCGCTCCAAGCGCCCGGGTCGGACAAGCCGAGACCTGGGCCCGCCGAAGCGAAGGAGTGCACGTGACCGCCGACCGCAGCCGCTCACCCCGGGCAGCCCACGACGAACTGCGCTACCTGCTGCTGGCCGCCCAGCGCGAGGGAAGCCGCCGGCTCGGCGAGGCCCTGCGCCCCCTGGGCCTGACCCCGGCCCAGGCCGAGGTGCTCGAAGTCCTGGCGGACCACCAGCCGGTCACCCTGGCTGCGCTGGGGCGCCTGCTGGTCTGCGAGCAGGGCAGTCCGAGCCGACTGGTCGAGTCCCTGGTCCAGCGCGACCTGGTCAGCCGCGTCCCGCACGAGCAGGACAAGCGCGCCGTCCTGCTCGAGCTCACCCCCGCCGGCCAGTCCCTGGCCGCCCAGCTCGGCGAGACGATCGGTCGGCTCACCAGCGCGATGGCCGAACCGCTCTCGGCGGCCGACATCACGACCCTCTCCGGCCTGTTGTACAGCCTGCTCGAAGGCACCGACGCCGAGCAGACCCTGCGCAACCGCTTCCCCCGGTAGCCGCCCGGCTTGCCCCGTGGCGTCCCGCACCACGGACCGGGCCCGCCACATGGTCCGCCGCAGGCTGGACCGGGTCCTTCTTGGGGCCTGCCCGGGCACCGGCACCGGTCGCCGAGCCGACCGGACGGCCAATCTCCGTAGACCCACGGGTGAGCCGGGTCAGCGGTTCCGGCGCGAGCGCACAGCGGTGTCCGGCGGCGGTCCGGAG
Source organism: Kitasatospora sp. NPDC001539 (assembly GCF_040298565.1). Lineage (NCBI taxonomy): Bacteria > Bacillati > Actinomycetota > Actinomycetes > Kitasatosporales > Streptomycetaceae > Kitasatospora > Kitasatospora sp. NPDC001539. The sequence goes on from NZ_JBEPAK010000003.1 coordinate 79,335, forward strand.
GACGGCCCCGGCACCCTCGCCCCGGTGATCCGGTCCGTTCAAGTCACAGACGCTGCCCCGGCCGACGCCGTGGGCCGGCGCTGCGGCGCGGAGTCCGCCGCAGTGACGTCGACGGGTGGTTGGCGAGTCCGGCATCTGCAAAATGTCCCCGGCGACCGTCAGGACGCCGGGGACATCGTGAACGCGGTGACGCTTTCATGCTCATGGTGCCGCGCGGGTCTTGGCGGCAGCCACGCACTCGTGTTGGTGGGGCTGCGGTCCCGCGATGTTGAGGACGGGGTCTTCTCCTTCGGGAATTTCGAAAACGAAGACGACACCGGAGGAGATGGCCTGTATGGCGCATTGGTTGTCGAACGTCAGGGGCGTGTAGGGCTCCCAGGCGCAACCGGCGTCGTCGAGAGCTGCAATCACGTCCGCGTACTTGGGGTGGCCGGGGAACGTCTGCTCGGTAGCCAGGCCCGCGGGGAGCTCGACGACGTCCCGCCAGGTCTGGAGGCAGATCAAGATGATCTTCTGGCAGCGGCAGACGCTGAGCTCAAGGTCGCCAAAAGCGAGCAGCGACGGCCAGGATCGCCGCTTCCCGACGACCACCTCGAAGGGCTCGCCGAGCACCTCGGTCACCGCATTCCAGTCGGCGCCGTTCGCGACCGGGCCCAGCTGTCCCGAGCGGGCAAGTTCCGTCAGAACGTCGAGTAGCTCCATGAGGCGGGAGCCTGTCACCTGCGAGATGGGCTGTCCAACGGCTTCGGATGGCTGCTGGTGCCCGCCCCCGGCAACGGCCGATGGCTACTCGCTCGCGTGGGTCTCGGTGATGGCCGGTCGAGCGGAGGACTTGTCGACGATGCCCTTCTCCTGGGTGAAGGGCCACGATCAGGTACTGCCAGGCGATGTTGTTGACCGAGCGGGCGAGTGAGGGCCGGTGCCAGATTCTGAGCCGAGCGCGCTGGGGTCACCGATGGCAGCCTGTCAGCAGTTTGCCCGCATGGTGGCCAGCACTGGCACGACGAACGAGCAGGGCGAGCGGGCTTGCGTCGTCTGAGTCGGTTGGCGAGACCTCGAAGCGTTCGGCGGCCCTGCGCAGGGACCAGCGTCCTCCACCACGCAGCGGGCAGGCGCGAGTGTCCGGTCTCGGTCAGCGGTGCTTATGGCGTGGCATGAGGGCTTTGGAAGCCGGTGCAGATGTCGCGATCCACACCGAGCCAGAAGGCCCTCACTCATTTCAAGATCGCTAGGCTGTGTACCCCCGTCACAACTTTCGTGGTCGAAACAGCTAGAGCCACGCTCAGTCGCCTTCGGGCAGGTGGAAGTAGACCGTGCCCGACCGCCAAGGTCCGTGCTCAGTCATCTCCGACTCGATGACGACATCTTGAACTTCAACAGCTCCCAATGCTTCGATCGAGTTGGCCAGCCTTCGCAAGAGCGCAGGCACGCTGTCACAGCCTGGACCTGCAGGATTGGCCTGAGAGAAGTGGCGAATTGTCCAGGACGCCGTAGTGCTCGTCATGGGACTGATCGTAAGACCCGCCCAGGCCCCGCCAGAGCTGGTGGGGGGCCGGGCGCGGCCGGGGTGCTTGCTCAGGGATTTGAGATCGGGTGACGGATCACCGCGCTCGGGGCCAACCGGAGGCTGGCCGGGGACCACCGAGGGTGTCGCCGCACTTTCGAATTTCGCCGTACCACTGCCTCCTCTTCCGGTCGCCCCGTGGTATCAGGCTGACCCGCTGCCTCTTGGTACGCCTTCTTCGAGGCTGTCATCGGGCTGGAATTCCGAATCCGACGGAACCAACCGCGGGTAGGCTCGCGCGGCGACCCATCCGAACGTCGGCGGAGGAGTTCTCCCGTGCTCGAGCTGTACACCCACGACAGCCCCTACGAAGACGGCCTGTTGGACGTCGGCGACGGGCAGCGGATCCACTGGAACTCCTCCGGCAATCCGGCGGGCACGCCGGCCGTCGTGGTGCACGGCGGGCCGGGCTCCGGCCACCATCCCGGGTCCCGGCGGTACTTCGACCCCGAGCGCTTCCGCGTGGTGCAGTACGACCAGCGCGGCTGCGGACGCAGCCTGCCGCATGCCGCCTACCCGTCGACCGGGCTGGAGCACAACACCACCGCGCATCTGGTTGCAGACCTGGAGCGGCTGCGCGAGCACTTGGGCATCGACAAGTGGATGCTGTACGGCGGCTCGTGGGGCTCCACGCTGATCCTCGCCTACGCACAGGCCCACCCGGAGCGGGTCTCCGCGATCGTGATCTGCGGGGTGACCATGACGAGCCCCGAGGAAATCGACTGGCTCTACCGGGGTGTCGGCCGCTTCCTTCCCGGCCCGTGGGAGGCGTTCCGGACCTTCCCTCCGGGCACCGACCCGGACGGTGACGTGTTCGACCTCCTCGCTGCCTACAACCGGCTGCTCAACGACCCCGAGGAGACCGTCCGTCGGGCCGCCGCCCGGGCCTGGGCCACCTGGGAGGACGCCGTCATCTCGCACGAGGTGCTGGGGAAGCCGAACGCGTACACCGACCGGCCCTCCGATGCCCTGATGGCCTTCACCCGGATCACGGCGCACTACTTCTCGCACCAGGCCTTCCTCCAGGACGGCCAACTGCTGCGCGACGCCGACCGACTGGCCGGCATCCCGGGCGAGCTCATCCACGGGCGGCTCGACCTCGGTAGTCCGCTGCGCACCGCCTGGCGGCTCGCCCAGGCCTGGCCCGACGCCAACCTGACGGTCGTCGACGAAGCCGGGCACACCGGCAGCCCGCGGATGACGGAGGCGGTCCTCGCGGCCGTCGAACGGTTCGCCTGAGAACAGATGTCCCGAGTGCGCCTGTGTCGTCCAGGCCGGCCAATCGGTGGAGCCGTCGCGGCAGACCGGCACGCCCGGCGCGCCCGGCAGGCCCCGCAGTCGCCACCGAACGACCGAACGACCGGAGCGCCGACCGTTCGGCGGCGGACCGGGTGACCGGTCAGACCGCCGGGCGGGGCGCGAGGATCGCGCAGGTGGTCGTGGCATGGGCGTAGAGCTTTCCGTTCTCTGCGCCGACCACCCTGGCCTCCGCGGTCGCCATCGTCCGGCCCAGGTGCAGCACCACGCCCTCACATCGCAGCAGACCCGAGTCCGCGAACAGCGGGCGCAGCATGTGGACGTTCAACTGGGTGGTCGTGTAGCCGGTCCCGGCCGGCAGCTTGCTCAGCACGGCACTGCCGAGCGCCGAATCGAGCAGGGTGGCCAGGTACCCGCCGTGCACGGTGTTCATCGGGTTGAAGAGGTGGTCACCCGGCTCTCCCTCGAACACCGCCGTGCCCTGCTTCACCTCGACCAGGCGGAAGCCCATGGTGCTGCAGATCGACGGCTCCGGGATCCGACCCGCGATCCATTCCAGCAGGATCTCCTCGCCCGTGAGGTGCGGGTACTCGGCGATCGGCGAACCGACCGTCCAGGTGTGGGTACGGGACCGCAGCTCCTGACCGGACGGTGACCCCTGCTCCGAGTAGGTGCGCTGATGATTCGTCATGGGATCAACGTGCCCTGTCTGGTCCCATGGCTCAAGCTCTGGCCGTTGAGAGGGCCCGCCCCTTGTCAACTCCTGGCTCATTTCCTCCCCTCTGCCCCGCGCAGCCCGGCGAACAAGTCGGTCTCGACCGCGCCCGGAGCGGGGCCGCCCACGAAGCTCCGGGCCAGGTGGTAGTCCTCCGTGGGCCAGACCTGGCGCTCGATGTCCCGGGGGTGGGCCATGAAGGCGACGCCCGCTTCGACTTGGGTGGCGTGCGCCAGCATCGCCGCGTCCCGTAGGGCGAAGTATTCCGAGCAGGCGATTCGGGTGGTCGTCGCGAGCGCCGGCGGGGTGTCGGGCCAGTCGGCGAGCAGTTCGCCCATGGCCGATGGGACTCCGCGCGCCGTCATGGCGTCGTACATGGTCTGGAACCAGGACCGGGAGAGCGCCAGGTGGTAGTAGAGCTTGGCCGCCTGCCAGGGCTCGCCCGCCTCCTGGTGACGGTCGGGGTCGGCGGCTGCCTCGAAAGCCGCCACGGTGACCCGGTGGGTCATCACGTGGTCGGGGTGCGGGTACCCGCCGGTCTCGTCGTAGGTGATCACCACATGCGGGCGGAACTTCCGGATCAGGGCGACCAACGGGACCGCAGCAACCTCCACCGGCTGGGCGGCGAAGCAGCCCTCCGGCAGCGGCTCACCTGGACCCGGCATCCCCGAGTCGATGAAGCCGAGGAACTGCTGCCGCACGCCGAGGATTTCACGGGCGGCCTCCATCTCCCGACGCCGGATCCGGGCGAGATCGTCCCGCACCTCGGGCCGGTCCATCGCCGGATTGAGCACCGAACCGCGCTCGCCGCCGGTACAGGTGGCGACCAGGACGTCCACGCCCTCGGCCGCGTAGCGGGCGAGAGTGGCCGCGCCCTTGCTCGATTCGTCGTCGGGGTGAGCGTGAACGGTGAGCAGGCGCAGGCCGCCCGGGTGCTTGGTGAACATGAGTGCCTCCGTGGTGTGTGGGAGTCGATAAGCAGGTGATTCGCGATCAGGTGGCCAGCGTCCAGCGTTCAGCGGCCGGCGGCAGGCGGCAGGCGGCAGGCGGCAGGCGGCCGGTCAATCTGCCTTACGGGCAGTGCCCGGGTAGAGCAGGGCCGGTGCGATGGCGAGTGCTGACAGCGCCAGCACCCACCAGAAAGTCGCCCCGAAGGCGGTGCCCGGGCGCCCAGGGTGCCCCGCCTGCGCATGTTGGAGGACCAGTGTCAGCACCGCCGTACCGAGCGCCCCGCCGAGCCGGTTGAGGACGTTGATCGCACCTGCGGCCGCAGGAACCCGTGACTTCTCGACGCTCCCGTACAGCGCCGCCATGCCGGGGATCATGACGATCCCCATACCTGCCCCTCGCAGCGCCAAGGAGGCGGCGAGCAGCCAGTCCGCCGGGCCGGAGCCCGTTCCCAGCCGGGTGAACGCGAGCGTCCCGAGCAGCGAGCAACCGATGCCGAGCAGGATCAGCGGCCGCGGCGCGACGCGGTCGGCTATTCGGCCGGCCAACAGCGAGGTGACCGCCGTGCCGAGCGCCTGGGGTGCGAGCAGCAAGCCCGCCTCCACCGCCCCGGCGTGCTCCACCTGCTGGTAGTAGAGGGGCACCAGGAACATCGAGCCGTAGAGCACGGCGCCCTGGAGGAAGCTGTTCGCCGTCGCCACCGCGAAGCCGCGCCGCCCGAACAGCCTCAGGTCGATCAGCGGCGGGCGAGCCGCGTCCCGCCCCACTCGCAACGCGTGCCGTCCGTACGCCGCCAGCAGCAGCACACCCGCCGCGATCGCCGCCGGTCCGACCGAACCGCCCTCCCCGATCGTGGAGAGCCCGTAGACCAGCGCCGTCAGGCTCGGGGACAGTTGCACCAGCCCGGTCACGTCCAGCCGGGGCCCGGGACGTCGGGACCGCTCCGGCGCCGGGAGCCACCGAAGCGCCAGGAGCAGGGTGAGCAGCCCCACCGGGACGTTCAGCAGGAACATCCAGCGCCACCCCAGGTGGTCCAGCACCAGCCCGCCGAGGACCGGCCCGAGGACTGGCGCCAGGCTGATCGGAAGCAGCATGGTCCCCATGACCCGGGCGATCCGGGACCGACCGGCCGCCTGCACCATGATCGTCTGCCCCAGCGGCTGGATCATGGCACCGCCGACCCCCTGCAGGACCCGGAAGCCGATCAGGCTGCCCGTGGACCAGGCCAGGCCGCACAGCGCGGAACCCAACACGAACAGGACGACTGATCCGAGCCAGGCGCGCCGGGCACCGAACCGGCCGGCGGCCCAAGCGGAGAGCGGCATGGTCAGCGCGATCGCCAGCAGGTACCCGGTGGCCACCCACTGCACTGCCGCCATCGAGCTGTGCAGATCTCGGGCGACGGAGTCGACGCCGACGTTGACGATCGTGGTGTCCAGCAGGGCCAGGATCGGCCCCAGCGCGAGCACCGTGGCCGTCTTCCACAAGCCGGGTGGCAAGGGCTCCGGCCACTTCGGTCCTGCCGCCCGACACCAGCCCCGCGCCTCGCTCTTCCCCTGGCCGCCGTTCAGGGCCCCTTTCCCCTCGTCGTTCTCACCGCTCAACTCCACCGCGCTCACCGCGGCCTGCGTTCCGACCGATGCGGTCATGAACCCTCCCCGGACCGTCCCTCTGCCGACCGCTCCGGCCGACGCGACAAACTTAGGACGGACCCAGTGAATAGGTCAAGCATAATTTCTATGCTCGACCCAAGGATCTGCGCTAAGCTCGCCACCATGACCGAGACCGGGACCCCGCCGAACCTGCGCGAGCTCAACAAACGCCGCACCCGCGAGGCGATCTCACATGCCGCGACCAGGCTCTTCATCGAGCGCGGCTTCGACCGGACGACGATCGCCGAGGTCGCGGCCGCCGCAGGCGTCGCCAAAATGACCGTCACCAACCACTTCCCGCGCAAGGAGGACCTCTTCTTCGACATCCACGAGGAACTCGTCGGCCGGCTGGCCCGCACCGTCACCGAGCGCGAGCCCGGCGAGTCCGCCCTCGCCGCACTGCGCCGCGACTGTCTGACCGGGCTCGACCGGCACGACCCCTGGCTCGGCTTCTCAGGCGCCGACTTCGCCCGCACGATCGCCGACAGCCCGGCCCTCGGCGCCCGACTGCGCGAGTTGAACGAACAGGCCGAGGCCGCGCTGGCCGAGGCACTGGCCGACGCCGTGCACGCGATACCCGTCGACTTCGAGAGCCGGGTCGCCGCCGCCCTGCTCGCCGCCGTCGACCGGGCGGTGTCCACCGAGGTGTTCCGCCGCACGCTGGCCGGTGAGGACCACGCCGCGATCACCGCCGCGGTACGCCCGTGGGCCACCCAGGCCTTCGACCGATTGGAGGGCGCCCTCGGCAACTACGCCGTCCGCGAGGGTTGAACCTCACCCCGAGGACCCCCTGGGGCCGGGCCTCGCACCGGGCTCTGCCATCCGCTGGAAGAAGAACACTGCCCCCGACCGCCCTTGACGAAAGGTTGACCCGTTCACGGCAGAAGGTTGACGATCCCCGCCCCTATGGTCGGCCCATGCCCTCACAGCCCATCAGGCCCACCGCCCTGCCGGTGCTGCCATACCGCAAGCCCACCCGCGGCAGGGACTACTGGGTCCTGGACAACGTCCTGCCCGATCCGGACGCCGTCCGCGAGCGTGTCCTGGCACGCGGCGACTGGACCGAGGGCTACCCGTACCGCCCCGAGACCTGGCCGGGCCTGCGCACCATGCCGGGTCTGGAGCCGGACGAGCTGTCCCGGGTCGAGTCCCTGGTCCGCAAGGCCACCGGCGCCTCCCGGCTGTGGGTGCAGAGCACCCCGGGCGGTGGCACGCTCAACCACAACTGCGTCCAAGTCGTCGGGGCCGGGGAGTCGGAGTCCCGCCCACACACCGACTCCCGTGCGCTCTGCCGCTACGCCGCCGTGCTCTACCTCAGCCCGGGTGCGCCCAAGGACGCCGGCACCAGCTTCTACCGGCAGCAGTTCCCCGGCGGCCGCCTCGGCGGAAACCTGGTCAGCGCTCCGCACAACAACCTGGTCGAAGCGCTCGGCACCCGCCACGTGCCCGCCGACCACTTCACCGAGGACGTCCGCGTCCCCAACCGCTACAACCAGTTGCTCCTCTACCACGCCAACCTGATCCACAGCGCCACCGGCTACTACGGGGGCGAGCTGGCGGACCGCCGGATGACCGCCGTCTTCTTCTGGATGGCCTGACGACCCGTCCGTCGGCTGTCGGGCGGATACAGCGGACACAGAAACGCCGAGCGTCGCCGCCGCATTCGCCCGACCACGTCACCGCCCCTGGTTCAGGCCGCCCGCACGTGGGGACGCTCGCCGCATGAACCCCGACGCTTCGCCCGCACCGCCCCCGCCGCCCCTGTCTCCCTCACCCCTGTCACCACCGACACCCACCACGACCACCACACCCACGACCGAGACGATCCGCCCCGAGTGGGCTGGAATCGACCGGCTGACCACCGTCGACCTGCTCCGCCTCATCAACACCGAGGACCGCTCCGTCCCTATCGCCGTCGCCGGCGAACTGGAGCGGATCGCCACCGCCGTCGACGCCGTGGCCGCCCGGATGGCGCGAGGCGGACGGCTGGTCTACGCCGGGGCGGGCACCGCCGGGCGGCTCGGGGTGCTGGACGCCGCCGAGTGCCCGCCCACCTTCGGGACCGATCCCGGCCTGGTCGTCGGCTTGATCGCCGGCGGCCGGACGGCCGTGACGGAGGCCGCCGAGGGAGCCGAGGACCGGACGGACCTCGCCGAGGCCGACGTCGCCGCGCTCAACCTCACCCCGGCCGACGCCCTGGTCGGAATCTCCGCCTCCGGCCGTACGCCGTACCCCCTCGCGGCCATCCGCGCCGCGCGGGCGGCCGGAGCGCTGACCATCGGGCTGGCGTGCAACCGGGGCTCGGCGCTGGCGGCTGCGGCGGAGCTGGGCATCGAGGTGGAGGTCGGCCCCGAGGTGCTGGCCGGGTCCACCCGGCTGAAGGCGGGTACGGCCCAGAAGCTGGTGCTCAACATGCTGTCCACGGCCGTGATGATCCGTCTCGGCCGGACGTACGGGAACCTGATGGTCGACCTCCGGGCCACCAACGCCAAGCTCCGCGAGCGCGCCCGGCGGATCGTCGCCGAGGCCACCGGCGCCGAGGCGAAGGCGGTTGACCAGGCCCTGGCCGCGACGGACGGCCGGACGAAGGACGCGATCCTGTCCCTGCTCGCCGACGTGGACGCGCCCACCGCCGCCCGCCTGCTCGCCGCTTCGGCCGGACGGCTGCGCGAGGCGTTGGAGCTCGCCAGGCGCTAGGAACACGTCCCCGTCCAGTCCGCCCGCGCCGACCCGGCCCCCGTCCAGCCTGCCCGCACCGCCGCGCCCTCGCGCCCGGCCCGCCCCGCGCCGCAGCCCGCCACCCCGCCGCCCGGCCCGGCTCGCCGCACCGCCGCACCGCGTCGCCGCCCACCCGGAGAACGCCCCGGGGTTCGCCAACCAGCGGAAAGGAAGAAGCTGCCGCAGAGCACTGGGCCGGTCGCGACCGTGCGTCTACAGTGGATTTCGACGGCTGCGAGCGATCCCACTCTGGAGGGAGAGCACCCATGTCCGTCCACCGAGTCCGACCCGATGTCAGCGTCCTCAGCGACAGCCTCGAGGTCCCGGGGATCGGCCACATTCCCGTCAACGCCTTCGTGCTCCACGCGGAGCAACCCGTCGTCGTCGACACCGGCCTCGGGTTGCCGGACCGCAGCTTCTTGTCCACGCTCGCCGAGGCGCTCGATCCGGCAGATGTGCGCTGGATCTGGCTCACCCACCCCGACCGCGACCACACCGGCGGAATCCACACGCTCCTGGAGGCGGCGCCGAACGCGAAGGTGGTGACCACCTTCATCGCGGTGGGGATCATGTCCTGTGAGCGTCCGCTTCCGCTGAACCGGGTGCATCTGCTCAACCCCGGCCAGTCACTCGACGTCGGCGACCGCACGCTCAGCGCGTTCCGGCCGCCCCTGTTCGACAATCCCGCCACCGTCGGGTTCTTCGACGACCTCACCGGCGTCTGCTTCAGCTCGGACTGCTTCGGCGCCCCGATGCCCACCGCGGACACCGCGGAGGGACCGGACCTCGCCGGTGTCCCAGCGGAGGACCTCCGGGCGGCGCAGCTGTTGTGGGCCAGTGTGGACAGCCCCTGGGTCGAGAACGTCGATCCGAAGAGATTCCTCGACACCTTCCGCCTGCTGCGGGACCGCGAACCCGAGCTCGTCCTGTCGACCCACCTGCCGGCTGCGGTCGGGATGACCGAGCGGATGATCGACACGCTCGGGTCCGCAGCGGGAGCATCGCCCTTCGTGGGCCCTGACCAGGCGGCACTGGCACAGATGCTGGCCGGTTTCGAACCTCCCGCGGCCGCTGATCCGGGCCTCCCGGTCACCTAGCATCCGACCGGATCAGCGCCGTTCTCACCAGCGGGCGCCCTCAGTCCGCCGACCTCCAGCCAACCGACCCGGTGAGCCGCCCGCCTCACCGGGTCGCTCCACCGGGTCGCCGCACCCGGGTCGCTTCACCGGATCGGCCAGCACACGCCCGCCAGCCGAGCTACGCCACCCCAACTGAGATCGACCGTCAGCTCAACCAGCCCGTTCGGGCCCGGACCCGCCCGGAACGCCTCTAGCCCAGGCGCAGGTCGGCCGCCGCCACGACCTCGCCCAGGCGCGGGAAGTCGAGTTCCACGGAGGCCTTGTGCTCCGCCTCCGTCAGGGCGGTCATCGCGTCCTCGACGAACACCAGCCGGTACCCGTGGTCGGCCGCCGCCCGGGCGCTGGACTCCACGCCCAGGTTGGTGGCGATTCCGGTGAACACCAGCGTCTCCACGCCCCGGGCCTGGAGGAGTTCGTGCAGCCCGGTGCCCTGGAAAGCGCCGATGGTGCGCTTCACCACCACCTCGTCGGCAGCCGCCGCGACCTCGGCCAGCAGTTCGCTGCCGGGCGGCTGCTCAGCGACACCGGGCCGCTCGACCCGCACGGCGATGACGGGGGCACCGGCCGCGCGGAAGGCCCGGGCGAGGTCCAGCGAGGAGACCACCACCTCCGGACCGGTGCGGGGTGCGAGCGGGTTGGCGACGATCCGGTCCATCAGGTCGATCAGGACCAGAGCCGTGCTGCGGGGATCGAGGGTGGTCATGGCGCTCACGCTAGCTCATGCCCGTCAGCGCCGGCCGCCGCTGCACCGGGTTCCGCCTGCCCCTCCCCGGCCTCGCGCGCGATCTCGACCCGGAAGCCCTCGATCAGCACGCGCAGCCCGTACTCGAAGTCGGCGTCGTGGTCGGTCATCCGCAGTACGTCGACCGCCTCGCTCAGCAGCGGCAGCTCGCGCAACGCCTCGTCAGGGAAGGGCGGTCGGGCGCGGTCGGCGGCGTCCTGCCGCCAGGCCTGCTCCTCGGTGACCCAGCCCATGATGTACCGATCGACGGTCAGCAGCAGCCGCAGTGCGGTGCGCGGTCTCAGCCCGGCTTTGCACAGCGCACTCAACTGCGCTTCGACGGCCGGGAGTTCGTCGTCCGTCGGCAGGGTCCCGGCGTGCACCCGGGCGCCGTCGCGGTAGGCCAGCAGGGCGCGGCGCTTGGCCCGGGCGTCGGCGGCGATCCAGTCGGGCCAGTGCTCCGCTTCGGGAGTGCGATCGGCCGGGAGCGCCTCGGCGAGCATCGCCTCGGCCATCAGGTCGAGCAACTCCCGCTTGTTCTTGAAGTGCCAGTAGAGCGCGGGTGATTGCACACCGATCTCGCGGGCCAGCCGGCGGGTGGTGAGCCCGTCGATGCCCTCCTCGTTGAGCACGCGCAGCGCGGTGCGCACCACGTCCTCGCGTCGCAGCGCCATCGATCGGCCTCCCGGAATTCGCTTGCGAGGCCCACCTTATCGCCGATAAGTTCCGAACCCGCCGCTTATCAGCGATAAGGACGAACACGGACGCCCGCCCCGCACCCCACCCCGGGCCCACGGCCCCCGCCCCCCGCCCCCCGCCCAAGGACGCCGACGACGCGACCGCCACGAAGGGACCACCCCTTTCATGACCTCAGGAACGGACCGACTCCGGTCCCGACTGCTGCCGAACACCGCCCCCTGGCGATCGTCCCGGGACTTCCGGTTGACCTGGACCTCCGGTGCGGTCACCCTGCTCGGCTCGATCTTCACCATGACGGCGATCCCCTTGCAGATCGCGGAGCTCACCCACTCGCCGCTCGCCGTGGGCGCGGTCGGCGCGGTCGAGCTCGTGCCCACCGTCCTCTTCGGCCTCTACGGCGGCGTACTCGCCGACCGCGCCGACCGCCGCACCGTCGTCCTGCTGACCGAAGTCGCACTGGCCGGGCTCAGCGCCCTGCTGCTGGTCAACGCGCTGCTCGGCGCGCCCGCCGTCTGGCCGCTCTACCTCGCCGCAGGGCTGACAGCGGCGGTCCACGGCCTGCAACAGCCCTCGGTCGAGGCGATGGTCCCCCGGTTGGTGCCGCACGACCAGTTGGTCGCGGCCGGGGTGCTGCTCTCGCTGCGCTGGAGCATCGGCGGTGTCGCCGGGCCGGCCGCCGCCGGACTGCTGATCGCGACCGCCGGGGTGCCGGCGGCGTACCTGCTCGACCTCGCCACCTTCCTGCTGTCGATCGCCCTGCTCGCCCAGGTCCGGCCGGTCCCCTCGGAGCGCGACGCCGAGACTCCCCGTCTGCGGGAGTTCACCGACGGCGTCCGGTACGCGGCGCGGCGCCCCGACCTGGTCGGCACCTACCTGGCCGACCTGGCGGCCACCGTGTTCGCCCTGCCGACCGCACTCTTCCCCTTCCTGGCGCAGAAGCTGGACTCGCTCTGGGCGCTCGGGCCGCTCTACTCGGCCACCGCCACCGGCAGCCTGATCGCGGCTGCCACCGGCGGCTGGACCGAGCGGGTGCACCGGCACGGACGGCTGGTCCTGCTCTCCGCAGCCGTGGTCGGCGCGGCCACCGCTGCGGCCGCCTTCGCGCCAGGCCTGTGGGCCGTGTTGCTCTGCCTGGTCCTCACGGGCGCCGCCCACTGGGTCGGCGACACCTTCCGCGGCGCCATCTGGAACCAGTCCATTCCGGACGAACTCCGAGGCCGCGCCGCCGGGCTGGAGATGCTGATCGGCTCCGCCGGACCCGCGCTCGGCGACCTGCGGGCGGGCGGACTCGCCGCCCGCCAGGGCGTCCGGGCCGCGCTGCGCACCGGCGGCCTGCTCTGCCTGGGCAGCAGCGCCGTCCTGTCCGCCGCACTCCCGGCGCTCTGGCGCTACGACCGACGCGACCACCGGTCGAACGAAGGGCACGGCCGACAGACGCCGGCCCAGGACGCCACCGCATGAACCGCGGAAGCACCCCCGCTCCCCCTGCCCCACCACCCCTGCCGGATGCGCCCCGCCCACGCGCGGGCCGCCACCTGCCGCCGCGACCGCCCTAAAGCGCGCCTCCCCACGGCGCCGAGCCGTTGATCGGACGCGTCGGGCTCAGTTGGCGATCAGTGACGCGACGCAGGACCGGATCGGCCGGCATCAACGGCTCGACCCGGACCGCGCGCGCCAGCGAGCGGACCACCGAGAACCCGGGACCGTTCCGGACCGCGCACAAGCGGTCGTCGCGCTGCGCAGTAGAGGACGGGGCCGCCTGCCGGTGCTACTGCTCAATGGCATGCGAGTTCAACCTGAGGAGCGGGAAGACCCCGCCCCGCCTTCTGCCTCCCCGTGGCTCGGTCCGGCCGCATAGGCCAGCGGAGGTGCGATCGCCTGCGCGTCCGCTCCCTCGCCGACCCACAGGGCGATGAACAGCGCGGCGGTCGCTTCCAGAAGTCCCGCACGTTCGAGACCGCCGCCGGCCACGGGCTCGCAGCCCACGTCGCGCACCAACTCCCGTACCCGCGCGAGGGCAGTCGCGTCGTCCCCGCAGACCGGCACGGCCAGTGGGCGCCCGTCGAAGACCGGCGGCCGCATGCGCCACACGTCCTCGTGGCAGAGGTTGAACGCCTTGACCACGTGGGCTCCCGGCGCCGCCGCAGCCAGTTGCTGCGCGGCCGAGGGGCCCCCTTCCGTCAGCAGCCGGAAGCCCGGTCCGACCGGGTTCGAGCAGTCGATCAGCACCTTGCCCTCCAGGGCCTCGTGCAGATCCCGCGCCACCTCCACCCCCACCCCGAAGGGCAGCGCGGCCAACACCACCTCCTGACCGAACTCCGCCGCCGCGCGCAGGCCGGCGGGCTTCACGCCACCTCCGATGCGCGCCGCGAGCCGCTCCGCCTTGTGAGCGTCCCGCCCCCCGATGGTCACCTGGTGCCCGGCCCGCACCCAGTGGGTGGCGAGCGCGTCAGCCATGTTGCCCGTCCCCAGCACGCCGATCCTCATCACACGTTCCCTCTCCGCGCCTGTTCCGATCGTTCACACCGACGCTAGACGGCGGTTCGGGCACCATGTGGTACGTGACGACAGACACCTTCCTCGCCGACTGCCGCGCCCGCCTCGCCTTCGACCTGCTCTCCAACACCTGGAACGCCGTGGTGCTCTGGGCACTGCGCGACGGCCCGAGGCGCCCGGTCGAGCTACGGGAGCGGATCGGTGGCATCAGCTCCAAGGTCCTCACCGAGACCCTGCGCCGACTGCAGTTCAACGGACTGGTCGACCGGCTGGCGGACCCCGAAGCACCCACACGGGTCGAGTACCGACTCACCGCTCTGGGCCGGACGTTGCTGGCACCCATCGACGCCGTCGGCGCCTGGGCCTTCGAGTACGGCGACGAGGTGATGGCCGCCCAGGAAGCAGCAGGCACTCCTGACCCGAAGTCGCCTCGGCCGACCAGCTAGACGGGTCAACCGCGCGAGCTCAGTGACCGCTCTGCTCTTCCGATCTTGAGTGTCACTCGAACGGGAGTGACAGTCTCGGCTGACTGCGGTGAGTGCCAGGCTGAAGTCACCCTACTCGGGTCGCCGGCGTGCGAGATGGACAGTGATGTCGGCAGCGACCTCGACTGTCTCGGGCAGGACCCGCGTGATCGCGTCATACGCCTGCTGGCGCGTCGATTGCGGCAGCTGGAGATAGGCCGAGACGGTCGACAGGTAACCAAGGTAGTCAGCAGAGCGCATCGCCAAGCGCCGCTCGATGACGACCTGCTGAACGTCACGGAACAGCTGAGACCGTTGCAGTTCCGTACCCGGCCACTGCATCTCCTCGTCCGGACCGGTTCCGTCGGGAGAGGGGAACTCCTCGCTTTCCAGGAACGGCGCCCGGGCAGCACGCACCGCCTCCTCGAGAGCTGGGTCAGCCAGCTGGACCGGCCCACCGCATGAAGCGAACACACCCTCCGGTTCAAGGAGCGCCGCCACCCTGGACCATCGCCCCTCCGGGCGTGTCCAATGCAGGGCAGCCGCCGCATAGACCAACCCGTATGGTTCGCTTGGCCGCAGGTCTTCGAACACGGCCCGCACGGTCGTCACGTTCGCAGGCACGGTCTTGCTCAGTTCGGCAAGCATGGCAGCGTCCGGGTCCGTAGCTGTCACCATGACCCCGTGCGCCGCGAACAGACGGGTAGCTTTGCCTGTCCCTGCACCGATCTCCAAGGCGGTCCGAACCGGTCGGCCCGCATACGCCATCACCAAGTCGAAGAGCTCATCGGGGTACCCCGGCCGGAACCTTTCGTAGGCTTCGGCGATCGCGCCGAAGCTCAGTGCACGAGCAGACATGTCGAGCATCCTGGCACGACCGGGACAGGCCCCAGCAATAGCCAGTGACCCTCGGCCTTCCGAGCTGAGGCGCATCACACGCTGGCCCTGGTCGGGCCGACGGCGGCTACACCGGCAGCCTTGTCGAGTACTACTCCGCCGTCCTCGCGCTGATCCGCGCGATCGTCCGCCGCAGCGACGACATGCGTGCCGTCGTCGCGCCTCCCGAGCGCTGGAACGTGGGGGGTACTTCGCCCACCGATCGCCATTCGTGACCACGGCCAGCCGCCGCGGTGCGCCACTCCGCCCGCCCGACCACTGCGTGCGTCCGGGCGCGGCGAGCCGAAATCCCATGGAGCCCACCTGCGCAGCATGGAATGATCTTGGGCGACTGCTGACGGAAGGGAAGGTCGCAAGGTGTACGTCCCGCCATCTGCTCGAGCCCTCGATGACGACGAGCGTGAGCTCGTGGAACTGGCGCGCCGCACCATCGACGCGCACACGGACGCGGGGCCCGACGAAGACGGGGTCCACACGGTGGGCGCCGCGGTCATGGGCGCCGACTACCGGATGTTCGCCGGCGTGAATCTCCACCACTTCACCGGCGGACCCTGCGCCGAACTCGTGGCTCTGGGAGCCGCGCGAGCCCAGGGCATGCGCCAGCCGCGCTGCATCGTTGCCGTGGGCAACCACGGGCGCGGGGTCATCGGCCCGTGCGGGCGCGATCGACAGGTCTTCGTCGACTACTACCCCACGATGCGTGTCATCGTGCCCACGCCCGAGGGGCTGCGGTCCGTACTCGCCGCCGACCTGATGCCGCTGGCTCAGCGATGGACCGCGGAGGCGGGCATGAACGGTCTCGACCCCTCGCTCTACCAGGACCCGGAGACAGCCGGCCCGCCGATCATCCGGTTCAACCCCCGCTACCTCGAGGCCGTCCGCTCCGGCGCCAAGACCGGAACCACCCGCTTCCGGGACCCGGCACGACTCGGGCCGGCACGGTTGGTGTTCGAGAGCGACCCCGAGGTCGTCCTGTCGGCGGAGGTGACCGGCATCAGGCATTGCCTGGTCGACGACCTCACCGACGACGACGCCCGAGCCGAGGGGCTGACGACCGCAGCCGAGCTCAGGGAAGGCCTCAAGGGCCACTACCCGGATCTGGCGGGGACCGACGAGGTCGACGTCGTCTCCTTCCGGATCAACGACGGGACGGACGCCTCCGAGGAGAGCTGACGCGCGGTTCGGACGCGTCGGCGCGTCGACACGGCGGCCGACCGAGCCTCCGAAGCCGCTGCCGCCGCACGGGTAGCGGCGGCTCGGTCCAGCGCCCCACCGTCGCCCGGCACCGACCACGGCGGCCCGCTCCGTCTTCCCCTGACGCGAAACCGCCCCTCCCAGCCAACCGCCATTGACCGCCCGCCCCGCCCGGCGGTTGGCTCGTTCCGAGCCGGCTGCCGGGGAGTGCGACGAACCGTCACTCGACGCCACGAGGCGTCACCGTCGGGGCGGTCCGGCCGTTCCCAGGGGAGGGACCGATGACCCGCACGTCCACCACCGCCCACCCGTCCGGTCGCCCCGCCCGGCGCCCCGAGCGGCAGTCAGAACGACAGCCAGCGTGGCAGTCGGAACGACAGCCGGCGTGGCAGTCGGAACGGCAGCCCGCACGGCAGCCGGAACGGCGCCCCGCTCCGAGCCCCGCACGCCTGCTGCGCGCCGTCTGTGCGCTCGGCGCGGCCGCCGCGCTCGCGCTCACCACCACGCAGTCGGCCCAGGCGGACCCGCACCGTGGCCCGGGCACCGAGCGGGTGTCCTCCGGCATCGGCGGGTCGCAGCCCGACGGCGCCTCGTTCGCCGGCGGTCTGAGCGCCGACGGCCGCTACGCCGTCTTCACCTCCAGCGCCACCAACCTGGTGCCCGGCGACACCAACGGCAAGTCCGACGTCTTCGTCCGCGACCTCTGGTCCGGCCGCACCGAGCGGGTCGACACCGGGCCGGACGGCGCCCAGGCGAACGGGGACTCCTTCGAGGCCGCGATCAGTGGCAACGGCCGCTACGTCGCCTTCAGTTCCGGCGCCACCAACCTGGTGCCGGGCGCGAACCTGGGCTTCGAGGACGTCTACGTCCACGACCGCTGGACGGGCAGGACCACGCTCGTCTCCGTCGGCCAGGACCCCGACAGGCCGGGCAACCAGGCCCCGGGACGTCCGCACGGCCGGACCCCTGACACGCCGCAGGGCCGACCGGCCTCCGGCACTCCGCAGACCGACCGGCTCTCCGGCCACCCGTCGCTCAGCCGGGACGGCCGCTACATCGCCTTCCAGTCCAACCGCACCGACCTGGCCCCCGGCACGGTCACCTGGCAGGGCGGCAACATCTACGTCCACGACCTCTGGACCGGCGGGAACAGCCTGGTGAGCATCGGCGCGGACGGCAAGGAGGCGAACGGTTCGTCCGCCTCGCCCGTGATCAGCGCCGACGGCGGCTCCGTCGCCTTCGTCTCCAAGGCGACCAACCTTACCGCCCCGGACCAGCCCGGCGCCCTCTCCCCGGAGGCCGCCGCCGAGCTGACCGCCGAGGCCGGCCGGGAGTCGGACGAGCAGTTCTTCCGGGACTCGTTCCGAGCCGATGCCCGGCCCCGGATCCTGAAACCGCGCCTGTACCCGCTGTACGTCCGGGACCTGCGCGCCGAGGAGACGAGGGTGGCCAGCACCGACGACAAGGGCGGCGCCCGAGGGGCGGACTACCCGTCGCTCGGTCCGGACGGCCGGTACGTCGTCTACTCCGCCTTGGTCCAGCACGGCGACAGCGGGTGGGACCGGCACTTCGAGGTGTACCTCCGCGATCTGGAGGAGGGCACCGAGACCCTGGTGAGCGCCGGCCTGCCGGGGACGAAGACCACCGGCGACTCCTCCGACGGCCGGCTGACCGCGGACGGCCGCTGGCTGTACTTCGACTCCACGGCCGAGAACCTGGTGCCCGGCGACACCAACGGCGTCTCCGACGTGTTCCGGCGCGACCTGCGGACCGGCCGCACCGAGCGCGTCAGCCTCTCGGACGACGGCTCGCAGAGCCCCGGCGCCTCGTTCGGTCCGTACGTCGACGCCCACGGCACGACGGCGGTGTTCAGCTCGGAGGACGGCACCCTCACCCCCGGGGACACCAACACGGCCACGGACGTGTTCCTCCGCCGCTCCACGCGCCGCTGACGAGGCCCCGGCACCATCCGCCCGCACGCTGTCGCCGTGCTCCCACCCGGAGCCGTCACCACCGTCACCGTCATCCGTCGCGGCGTCAAGCGAACACTTTCCCCATTAAGGGGACTGACGCTTCGGCAGCTGTTCACCGAACCCGGTCTACTCGCATAGACCCGCCGGTGGTGACATGGACACACCGCCCCGGCACGCCCGTGCCGGGCCCGTGCCAGGGAGCTCCCCATGCTTCGCGCCCACCGCATCGCCCCCGCCCTCGCGACCGCCGTGCTCACCGCGGCGGCGCTCACCACCGCCGGCACCGCACACGCCGCCACCGCCACCGCCGGCGCGCACGCCGCCACGGCCCCGCACACCCGCGCCGCCCTCGCCGCGACCTGCTCGCAGTCCTACCTCCCGCTGCCCGACCCGGTCTGCACCCCCGGCGCCACCAACCCGGACGTCACCCAGGACACCATCGACGACACCATCTGCGTCGGCGGGTACAGCACCTCGATCCGCCCGTCCACCAGCTACACCAACCGCCTGAAGGTCCAGCAGATCGCCCAGTACGGCTACGCCGACACCAACACGGCGGACTACGAGGAGGACCACTTCATCCCGCTGTCGCTCGGCGGTCACCCCACCGACCCGCGCAACCTCTGGCCCGAGCCCCGCTACGCCGTCGGCCCGGACAGCCAGGCCTCCACCGACAAGGACAGCGTCGAATACAAGCTCTACCGGGCCGTCTGCAACCACCAGGTGGACCTGGTGCCCGCCCAGCGGGCCATCGCGACCGACTGGACCACCGCGCTCTCCGTCCTCGGCCTCGGCTGAGCACCCGGCCGTCCGGCGCCGGCGCCCGCGCCCTCACAGCGTGAGCGCCCGCGCCGAGGCGCTGACCGGCGACGGGAGTTCGGTGCTCCCGCGCAGGTAGCGGTCCACCGCCGCGGCCGCCGACCGGCCCTCCGCGATCGCCCAGACGATCAACGACTGGCCGCGCCCGGCGTCCCCGGCGACGAACACGCCCTCCACCGCGGTGCGGTACCCGTCGTCCCGCTCCAGCGTGCCGTCCAGGCCGACGGTGAGCCCGAGTTGGGGGAACAGGGGCTGGTCCGGCTCCGGCCCGGCGAAGCCCAGGGCGAGCAGCGCGAGCTGCGCCCGTACGGTCCGCTCGGTGCCGGGCACGGTCGGCTCGGTACCGGGCACGGTCCGCGAGGCGCCGGGCACGGTCCGCGAGGCGCCGGGCACAGTCCGCTCGGTGCCGGGCACGGTCGGCTCGGTGCTGGGCACGGTCCGCGAGGCGCCGGCCCCGGACGGCGAGGCGCCCGACGCACCCCGCCCAGCACCCGGCGAGCTCCGCCCACCACCCGGCCGGACCCCGCGCTCCCCCGGCACGGCCTCGGCGAAGCGCACGCCCGCCAGCCGCCCTTCCGGACCCGGCTCGAAGCCGACGGTGGCCGCCCCGAACACCCGGCAGTCCGCCCCCGCTTCCTCGTGCGAGGTGGTCTCCCGGTACACCTTGGGGTGGACCGGCCAGGGCTGCCCGGCCGCACGGCGCTCCGGCGGACGCGGGTTGATGTCCAGCTGGGTGACGGAGGCCGCGCGCTGACGCAGCGCCGTCCCGAGGCAGTCGGCCGCGGTGTCCCCGCCACCGACGATCACCACCTCGCTCCCCTCGGCGGTCAACGGCGGGTCCGTGCAGTCGCCCTCGTCCACCCGGTTCGCCCAGGTCAGGTACTCCATCGCGGAGTGCACCCCGGGCAGCCGGGCGCCGGGCACCGCCAGCTCCCGGGCCGCCGTCGCGCCCACCGCGACCACCACCGCGTCGTACCGGGCCCGCAGTTCCTCACCGGTGACGTCCGATCCCACCCGCACCCCGGTGCGGAACTCCGTCCCCTCGGCCCGCAGTTGGCCCAGCCGCCGCTCCAGCCGGTGCTTCTCCAGCCGGAACGGCGGGATCCCGTAGCGCAGCAGCCCGCCCGGGCGGTCGGCCCGCTCGAACACGGTCGTGGCGTACCCGGCGCGGGTCAGCTGCTGGGCGGCGGCCAGGCCGGCCGGGCCCGAGCCGACCACCGCGACGCGCAGTTCCCGGCCGCGCCGCTCCGGCGGGTGCGGCCGGTCCCAGCCCTCCTCCCAGGCCCGGTCGGCGATCGCCAGCTCGATGTTCTTGATCGTCACCGCGGCCCCGTCGATCGCCAGCACGCAGGCGCTCTCGCACGGTGCCGGGCAGAGCCGTCCGGTGAACTCCGGGAAGTTGTTGGTCGCCAGCAGCCGCGCGGCCGCCGCCTGCCAGTCCCCGGCCGCCACCAGCGCGTTCCAGTCGGGAACCAGGTTCCCGAGCGGACAGGCGGCGTGGCAGAACGGCAGCCCGCAGTCCATGCACCGCCCGGCCTGTCCGCCCACGACCGGCAGCAGCGCCCCCGGCCGGTACACCTCCCGCCGGTCCGCCAGCCGTTCCCGTGCGTCCCGCCGCGCCCGCTCCGCGCGCGGGGTGGTGAGGAAAGCCATCCGGTCTGCCATCTCGGCCTCCGGCGGGGCGTGCCGACACGGATCCGGCGGCCCACCCGGCGGCGCGCCACCGTGTGGCCACCGTACGCCCACGAAGCAGCGCGCGGAACCCACCCGGTCCGGGAAATCCCGCGCCCCGCCCTCCCCTGCCGTGGGCACGCCAGGGAGAATCCCCGCATGACTCACACCGTGCTGATCGCCGAGGACGACCGCGCCATCCGCGACTCGCTCTCCCGCGCCCTGACACTGGAGGGCTACCGGGTGCGGATCGCGGCGGACGGCACCCAGACCCTCGCGGTGCTCGCGGAGCAGCGCCCGGACGTCCTGGTGCTCGACGTGATGATGCCCCAGCCCGACGGCCTGGAGGTCTGCCGCCGACTGCGCGCGACCGGCGACCGCACCCCGGTGCTGATGCTCACCGCCAGGGTCGAGGTGCCCGACCGCATCGCCGGACTGGACGCCGGGGCCGACGACTACCTGGTCAAACCCTTCGACGTGGACGAGCTGTTCGCCCGCCTGCGCGCCCTGCTGCGCCGCCGCCCGCCCGGGCCGGCCGAGGACGTGCTGACCGTCGCCGACCTGCGGGTCGAGCCGGCCGCCCGGCGGGCCTGGCGCGCCGGGGAGGAACTGGAGCTGTCCCGCACCGAGTTCGACCTGCTGGAGCTGCTGACCCGGCACGCCGGTGCGGTGCTCGACCAGACCACCCTGTACGAGCGGATCTGGGGCTACGACTTCGGCCCCGGGTCGAAGAACCTCGCGGTGTTCATCGGCTACCTGCGCCGCAAGCTCGACCGCCCGGGCCTGGTCCCGCTGATCCACACCGTCCGCGGCGTCGGCTACACGCTGCGCGAGCCGTGACCGGCCCCGCGCGG
Organism: Kitasatospora sp. NPDC001539; assembly: GCF_040298565.1. NCBI lineage: Bacteria > Bacillati > Actinomycetota > Actinomycetes > Kitasatosporales > Streptomycetaceae > Kitasatospora > Kitasatospora sp. NPDC001539. The sequence goes on from NZ_JBEPAK010000003.1 coordinate 101,116, forward strand.
CTGAGCGACCGGCTGCCCCGCCCGGGTCTGCGCACCACCTTGTCGCTCGCGTTCGCCGCGATGGCCGCCCTGGTCGCGGTGGTGATCGGCACGCTCGGCTACCACGCCGCCGCCCGCCTGATCCTCGACGACGAGGCGGACGACTTCGGTTCGGCCGTGCGCGCGGTGAGCAGCCAGGTGCAGCGGGAGAAGCTGTTCCCGGGGGACTTCAACGGTCCCAGCGGGCTGAGCGAGCAGTTGCTGCACCCGATCCGGGTCACCGCCCAGGCCCTGGACTCCGACGGGGTCCCCCTCGCGGGCACCACCCGCCTCGATCTCCCGCCGACGGCGGAGGACCGCCAGCTCGCCCGGGCCGACGTCCCCGGCCGGACGGTGACCGAGGACCGGCGCCTCGACGGCGAGACCTGCCGGGTGGGCGTGGTCTCGCTGGGCGGGGGCCGGGGCGCCGTCCAGATCGTCCAGCGGCTCGGCGACATCGAGCAGTTGTTGGCGAAGCTGCGGCAGCAGATGGTGTCGGTGGTGCTGGCCGTCGTGCTGATCGCGGGGGCGGTCGGCTGGCTGCTCGCCCGGCGGATCACCGGTCGACTGGTGCGGCTCACCGAGGCGGCCGAACGGGTCGCCGCCAGCGGCCGGTTGGACGTGCCGGTGCCCGCCGCCGGATCGGACGAGGTGGGCCGGCTCGGCCGCGCCTTCCACCGGATGCTGGTGCGCCTCGCCACCGCGAAGGAGAACCAGCGCCGTCTGGTCCAGGACGCCGGGCACGAGCTGCGCACCCCGCTGACCAGCCTGCGCACCAACCTCTCGGTGCTGCCCAGCCTGGACCGGCTGCCGCCTGCCGAGCGCACCGCTCTGATGGCCGACCTCGCCGAGGAAGCAAGGGAGTTGACCCTGCTGGTGGACGAGCTGGTGGCACTCGCGGCGGACCGCAAGGCGGACGAGGAGCCCGTCGAGGTGGCGCTCGCGGAGCTGGTCCGGGAGGCCGCCGCCCAGGCCCGCAGGCGTAGCGACCGGGCGATCACGGTCGACGCGGACGACACGGTGGTGACCGCCCGCCCGGACGCGCTGGCCCGCGCGGTGGGCAATCTGCTGGACAACGCCGCCAAGTTCGACCCGGCCGGGACCTCCCCGATCGAGCTGGTGGTGCGCGGCCGGCGGGTCGAGGTGCGCGACCGGGGTCCTGGCATCGACACGGTCGATCTCGACCGGGTCTTCGACCGCTTCTACCGGGCCACGGCCGCACGCAGCCTGCCCGGTTCGGGCCTCGGTCTGGCCATCGTGGCCGAGGTGGCGCGCTCGCACGGCGGGGCCGCGTTCGCCGCGAACCGGGAGGGCGGCGGCGCGGTCATCGGTTTCACGCTGGGCTCCTGAGCCCGCCCCGCCCGGGGGGAGCCGACCACGGCCGGAACAACTGGCCACGGCCGACCAGCCGACCACGGCCGGAGCAGCCGACCAGGGACAGCCGGACACGGCCGGCCACGCCTGGTCGCAGCCGGAGCCGGAGCCGGCCGGGACGCCACCGACCGCGCCGAACGCGCCGTAGCCGGCCCGGTGGGACGGACGCGACGGCGGGCCGGTGCTCCCGGCACC
>NZ_JBEPAK010000004.1:0-100404 GCF_040298565.1 Kitasatospora sp. NPDC001539
CCCGGCCGGGCGCGGGCCCGGCCGGTCAGGCCCCCGACGGGAGCTGCTTGGCGTGGGCGTGCACCCGGATGGCCGTCGCGATCTCGACCACGCCGAGGATCAGCAGCCAGCACCCGGCCAGCACGGTCAGTGCGGTGATCGAGCCGACCGGCCAGACCATCAGCAGCACACCGGCCAGGGTGTTGGCCGCTCCCGCGAAGGCCTGCCAGCCCCGGGCGGGCATCAGCGGGTCGGAGACCGCGGCGGCGAACTGCGTGATGCCGCGGAACAGCCAGCCGATGCCGATCCAGAGCGCGAGCAGCAGCAGTGACTGCGCAGCGCTCCGGAAGCAGAGCAGCCCGAGGAGCACGCAGATCGCGCCGCTGATGAAGGCCAGCACCCGCATGGCCGTGGACACGTGGGTGCCGAACGCGGCGACCAGCTGGACGATGCCGATGACCAGCAGGTACAGGCCGAACAGCACGCCCACCACCAGCAGCGTCTCCCGGGGCCAGACGAAGACCACGATCCCGAGGGCGAGCGAGGCGACGCCGGCGGCCAGGAGGACCTGCCAGGCGGCCTTGGCGAGCGTTCCGAGCGGGCCCTGGACCGGGGAGCCGTCGGGAGTGATGGTCGGAGGTGCCACGGTGGAGTACTCCTCGAGGGGGCGGAGGCGAACAGCGGGCCGGGGAAGCGGCGCACGGCCGGGAGGACGGGACGGGCTCGGAACGGGCTCGGAACGGAGAACGAACCCCAGCCTGGTCGCCGCGCCCCCGGCCTGCCCGCCGGGCACGGCCGTTCGAATGACGTCCGGCAGTCGCCGGAACGCCACCCGCCGGTCACCGGCCGGCGATAGCATCCGTCGGTATGACGTCTGAAGGGTGGGGGACCCCTCCGGTCGAGCCGATCAGCCAGCACTACATCGTCTGCGGGGGCAACGCGCTGGCGCACCGGCTGGTCCTGGAACTCGTCGACCACTACGAGGTCCCGGTCGTCGTCCTGGTCGCCGACCGGACCCGCGACCACGCGCCGCAGATCGAACAACTCCCCGGCGTCGCCGCCGTGGTGGAGTACCCCAGCGTCACCGACGAGGCGCTGCGCGCGGTCTCCGTCGGCACCGCCCGGGGGCTCGCCCTGGTCGAGGGCAGCGATCAGGAGAACATCCACGCCGCGCTCAGCGCCCAGAACCACAACCCGGACATCCGGATCGTGTTCCGGATGTTCAACCAGCGCCTCGGTGAGAACATCCAGCGGTTCCTCAGGAACGGCGCCGCGCTGTCCGGCTCCGCCACCGCTGCCCCGGCCTTCGCCGCCGCCGCGCTCGGTCGGCCCAACTCCGTCGAGGTCGACGGGCGTTACCTGCACATCGCCTTCGACGACGCCATCACCTCCGACCGGATCTGCATGGTCGCCGACCGGATCGACCGGCAGGACCTCGGCAGGATCCGGCTGCTGCCCGAGGAGGACGGCGGCTCAGCCGAGTTCGTCCGCCTCGCCAGCGAGTTCGGCGACGACGGACCGGTCCTGCCCGGCCGGGCACGCCGCGAGCCGGTGCCACCCGCCGGGCCCGAGGAACCGCCGGGCGGCAGGGCCGCGCTGCAGGCGCTGCCCGTCGAACCCCGGGAGCCGATCAGCTGGGTGCGGCGGCTGCGCTGGCGGGTGCTCGACGCCCTGCGCTTCTTCACCAGCGCCCGGCTGCGGCTGGTGCTGCTCACAGCGCTCGCCGCCGTCCTGATGTCCTTCGGCGTGCTCTGGTACCTCAACCGGGACTTCGGTTGGACGGTCTACACCTCGCTGCTCGACCTGGCCGGCGCCGCCCAGCCCGACCAGCGGGCCGACGTCGCCGCCGGCACGGGGACGGGCGGCCTCTGGCAGCGGGTCGCCCAGGTGGTCATCACCATCTGCGGGATCACCTTCGCGCCGGTGGCCACCGCCATCGCGGTGGAGGTGCTCGGCTCGGGGCGGCGCGGGCTGCCCCGCAACCCCGGTGCGGGCACCCGGGACCACGTGATCGTCGTCGGGCTCGGCAACGTCGGCACCCGTGTCGCGACCCAACTGCACGAACTGGGCGTGCCGGTGGTCTGCATGGAGCGGGACCCGCAGGCTCGCGGCATCGCCGCCGTCCGGGCGCTCGGCATCCCGGTGGTGCTCGGCGACGGGCCGTTCGAGGAACAGCTGCGGCGCGCCCGGCTGAGGCACAGCCGGGCCGTGGTCGCGGTCAGCGGCGACGACGCCACCAACCTGGAGGCGGCGCTGGAGGCGCGGCACGGCAATCCCGAGGTGCGGGTGGTGATGCGGCTGTTCGACGATGACTTCGCCGCCCACGTCTACCGGACGCTGGACAACGCGGCCTCCCGGTCGGTCTCCTACCTGGCCGCGCCCGCCTTCGCCGCGGCCCTGATGGGCAGTGAGGTGCGCGGCACGCTCTCGGTGTTCCGGCACGTGCTGCTGATCGCCGACCTGACGGTGGAGGACGGCAGCGGGCTGATCGGCCTGAACCGGCACGACCTGGAGGACCCGGGCGGCGTCCGGGTGATCGCGGTCCGCCCGGCGCGGACCGGCCACCTGCAGTGGAACGTCCCGGACCGCACCCGGCGGCTGGCCCCGGGCGACCGGATCGTGGTCGCCGCCACCCGCAGCGGGCTGGCGCGGCTCACCACCGTGCTGGTCGAGGACGGCGGGGAACAGGTGACGGCGAACGGCTGACCTGGCCGTCCCAGCCGCCAGCCGTCACCTGGGCCGCCGGTCCTCAGCGGTTCTCGAACTTCGGCGCCCGCTTCTCGGCGAAGGCCGCCATGCCCTCCTTCTGGTCCGCCGTGGCGAAGGCGGCGTGGAAGAGCCGGCGTTCGAAGCGGACGCCCTCGGCGAGGGTGGTCTCGAAGGCGCGGTTGACGCTCTCCTTCATCATGATCGCCGCCGGGGTGGACATCGCCGCGACGGCCTCGGCGGTGGCCAGGGCCTCGTCGAGCAGTTGATCGGCCGGGACGATCCGGGAGACCAGGCCGGCCCGCTCGGCCTCCTCGGCGCCCATCATCCGGCCGGTCAGGCACAGCTCCATGGCCTTCGCCTTGCCGACCGCCCGGGTCAGCCGCTGCGAGCCGCCGATGCCCGGGATCACGCCGAGCTTGATCTCCGGCTGCCCGAACTTCGCGGTGTCCGCGGCCAGCAGGATGTCGCACAGCATCGCCAGCTCGCAGCCGCCGCCCAGGGCGAATCCGGCCACCGCCGCGACGACCGGCTTGCGCAGCCGGCCGAGCCGGTCCCAGGGGCCCAGCCAGTCGTCCAGGTACACGTCGGGGAACCGGTTGCCCTGCATCTCCTTGATGTCGGCGCCGGCGGCGAAGGCCTTCTCGGAGCCGGTGATCACCAGACACCCGATCTCCGGGTCCCGGTCGAACGCCGTGGCGGCCGCCACGACCTCGTTCATCAGCCGGGTGTTCAGCGCGTTGAGCGCCTTCGGCCGGTTCAGGGTGATCAGCCCCACCCGGCCCTTGCGGTCGACCAGGATCGTCTCGTAGGTCTCGGTCTCGGTCTCGGTCATCGCCGTTGACTCCCTTTCCGCTGCTCGGCGCCGCACGGGCGCACTGACCACCCAACGATCTACGACGCGCCCCGGATCGCGCCAGTCTTGGCATGCGAGACGCCGGTCACGAGTGGTGGAGCGGGCGGGAACCGGCGGGAACCCGGCGGGTCCCGATCGGGCCCGATCGGTCGGGGTCGGCCCGGGTTGGAATCGCCCCGGGTCGGGGTCAGCCCGGGTCGGGGTCAGCCCAGACCCAGTTCGTCGCCCTTGCGCGGGGCGAGGAAGCGGGCGACGTCCGCCTCCGCCACCTCGGCGAGCGTGCGCGGCGACCAGTGCGGATCGCGGTCCTTGTCGACGACCTGGGCGCGGATGCCCTCGACCAGGTCGGGGCCCTCCAGGGCGGCGCAGGAGACGCGGTACTCCTGGTCGAGCACGGCCCTCAGCGAGGGCAGCGCACGGGCCCGGCGCAGCGCGGCCAGGGTGACCTTGACGGCGGTCGGGGAGTTGCCGAGGACCAGTTCGCAGGCCTCCTTCGCCTCCGGGACCCCGGAGTCGAGCAGGCGCTCGACGATCTCCTCGACGGTGTCGGCCGCGTAACAGTCGTCGATCCACTCGCGGTGGGCGCCGAGCGCGGACGGCGGCGCGGCCTCGGCGTGGGCGGCGACGGTGGCGGCCGGATCGGTGCTGCGGGCCAGGGCGGCGAGCAGCTCGGGGATGCGCGCGGACGGCACGAAGTGGTCGGCGAAGCCGCACAGCAGGGCGTCGCCGGGGCCCATCGAGGCCGAGGTGAGCCCGAGGTGGGTGCCCGACTCGCCCGGGGCGCGGGCGAGCAGTCGGCTGCCGCCGACGTCCGGGACGAGACCGATCCGCGTCTCGGGCATGGCGACGACGGAGCGCTCGGTGACGATCCGCACCGCGCCGTGGGCGGACAGGCCGACGCCGCCGCCCATGGTGATGCCGTCCATCACCGCGACGTAGGGCTTGGGGTACTCCGCGATCAGCGCGTTCAGCCGGTACTCGTCGCGGAAGAAGGCGCGGGTGCCGGCCCCGCCGGCGGTCACGTCCCGGTGCATCGCGCGCAGGTCGGCGCCGGCGCAGAGACCGCGCTCGCCGGAGCCGGTCAGGACGACGGCGCGGACCCGGTCGTCGGCGGCCCACTCGTCCAGGGTCGCGCGCAGGGCGGTGACCATGCCGTGGGTCAGCGCGTTGAGCGCCCGCGGGCGGTTGAGCACGAGCCGTCCGAGCCCGCCGCCGGTACCGCCGTCGCCGTCCAGGAAGGCCTGGACCTCCGCCGTCTCCGCGCTCATCGGCTCCGCTCCCGTGCCCCGATCGATGTGGACTTCCGCCGTCCACCGTACCGGGAGGGGTGGGGGCGCCGTGATCACCGGGGTGTCCCGGGCCGGCACGGCCGGACGCGCGGGGCCGGGTCGGCGACGAGGGCCGGGTCGTCGGCGGTGGCGCCGTCGCGGGCCCGCTGGGACGTGTCCTGGACGGCCGGGGAGAAGGGGCCGGCCAGGGCGTCGGGGCCGGCGTCGGGCCGCAGCTCGCGCTGACGGCCGGCAGGTTCCGTCGCGCGGAGCCTGCCGGCCGTCGTCCGCCGTCCGTCATCCGTCAGCTGTCACCGGCCGCCGTCCTCAGCCGCTGACCCGGCCCGAGACCTCGCCGAAGCCGACCACCGTGCCGTCCGGTCCCGGGGCCGTCGCCGTGATGGCGACCTCGTCGCCGTCCTCCAGGAAGGTCCTGGTCGTGCCGTCCGGGAGCTTGATCGGCTCCTCGCCGTTCCAGGTCAGCTCGATCAGTGCGCCGCGGGTGTCCGGCTCCGGTCCGCTGACCGTGCCCGAGGCGAACAGGTCGCCGGTGCGCAGCGAGGCTCCGTTGACGGTCATGTGGGTCAGCTGCTGCTGGGCCGTCCAGTACATCGCGGCGAAGGGCGGCCGGGAGACCAGGTGCCCGTTCAGCCGGACCTCCAACGCCAGGTCCAGGCCCCACGGTTCGCCGCCCCGGTCGTCCAGGTACGGCAGCGGCTCGACGTCGCGCGCCGGCGGCGCGACCCGGGCGTGCTCGAGGGCGTCCAGCGGCACGATCCACGGCGAGACCGACGTGGCGAAGGACTTGCCCAGGAAGGGGCCGAGCGGCACGTACTCCCAGGCCTGGATGTCCCGCGCCGACCAGTCGTTGAGCAGGCAGACGCCGAAGACGTGCTCGCGGAAGTCGTCCAGCGGGACGGGCTGCCCCAGCTGCGACGGCGTGCCGACGACGAAGCCGACCTCGGCCTCGATGTCCAGCCGGCGCGACGGCCCGAAGGCCGGTGCGGCGTCGGCGGGTGCCTTGCGCTGCCCGTGCGGGCGCACCACCGGCGTGCCGGAGACCACCACCGTGCCCGCCCGGCCGTGGTAACCGATCGGCAGGTGCTTCCAGTTGGGGGTGAGCGGTTCCGAGCCCGGGCGGAAGATCCGGCCCAGGTTGGTGGCGTGGTGCTCGGAGGCGTAGAAGTCGACGTAGTCCGCGACCTCGAACGGCAGGTGCAAGCCGACCTCGTCCGCCGGCAGCAGCGCGGGCGAGAGCGCCTCGCGGTAGGAGGCGTCCGTCAGCCAGGTGGTCAGGTCGGTGCGCACCCGGGTCCAGGCCGAACGGCCGGCCGCCATCAGCGGATTGAGCGAGTCCGCGTCCAGCAGTGCGGACGGCGCCCCGGCGGCGCGGGCGGCCGCCCCGGCGTCCAGCACGAAGTCCCCGACGCGCACGCCGATCCGGCGCCGCCCGGGCTGGTCGTCGGCGGTGAAGACGCCGTACGGCAGGTTGTGCACGCCGAACGGCGAGTCCTGGGCACTGGCGAGCCAGCTGCTGGGGGTGGTGCTCAACGGTCCTCCTGGGGCAGTCGGTCGGGCGGCGGCAGCAGGCCGAGCGCGGCCAGGTCGGCCAGCGGCTCGGCGATGCTGCAGGTGCCGAACGCGGTGAACGAATTGCGGATCACCGTAACCTGACGGTCGCTCAGTGAACGAACGGCCTTGGCCAGCACCTCGCCGTCGCGCTCCGCCAGCACCGCGGCCGCCGCCGCCCGCTCCGTCTCCTGGGCGGCCAGCAGCACGTTGAGGAAGCCGTGGTGCTCGAAACCGGTCTCGCGGTCGGTGTGCCGGACGGCGTTGTGCAGCCCGGCCGTGCACTTGTACGGCAGGCCGCGCTGCGCGCAGCCGGTGAGGAAGGCGGCCAGCTCGTCCTCGTCCGGGAACGCCTCCGCGGCCAGCCCGCCGGTGCGGAACTTCGCCCGGTACGGGCTGTCGACCAGCACGTCCAGCGCCGCGTCCAGGGCGTCGCCGCGCAGGAGTTCGCGCGGCAGCTCGACGGCGGCCGGCACGTGCGGGGGCAGCAGCCGGTCCAGCTCGGCGACGGCCTCGGCGGCGTCCCGGGTGGCCAGCTCCACGCCGGCCAGTTCGACGCCGGCCGGCTCGAACGGCGCGGTGGCGTCGAGCGCCGGGCCGAGCTCCGCACTGCCCCCCGGCAGTACGAGCCCGACCCTGAGCACCCCGGCACCCGCCGGTCCGCCCGCCGCCCGGTCGCTCGCCGCGGCGGTCAACTCGCCCAGGCGGCCCGCCCCGCACAGGAGCGGGCCGACCGATTCGGCGTACCAGGCCTCGCGGTGGGCCCGGTGTGCGGGCACGGCCTCGGCGACCGGCAGGTTCCCCGGAGGGAACACCGCCGCGTCGTCGAAGAGCCCGCGGAACAGCTCGGGGACCGCCCCCGGGAAAGCCGGTGCGCTCATCGCCCGGGCCCCCGACCGGCCCAGGTCCAGGCGTAGTTCGCGTCCTCGCTGGCCCGGCCGCCCTCGCCGAGCTCCAGCGGCCGGAAGGTGTCGACCATGACCGCCAGTTCGTCGAAGAACTCCGCGCCGATGCTGCGCTCGTACGCGCCCGGCTGCGGCCCGTGGGTGTGCCCGCCCGGGTGCAGGGAGATCGAGCCCTGGCCGATGCCCGAGCCCTTGCGGGCCGCGTAGTCGCCGCCGCAGTAGAACATGACCTCGTCGCTGTCCACGTTGGCGTGGTAGTACGGCACCGGGATGGACAGCGGGTGGTAGTCCACCTTGCGCGGGACGAAGTTGCAGATCACGAAGTTGTTGCCCTCGAACACCTGGTGGGCCGGCGGCGGCTGGTGGATCCGGCCGGTGATCGGTTCGAAGTCCCTGATGTTGAAGGCGTACGGGTACAGGCAGCCGTCCCAGCCGACCACGTCGAAGGGGTGGTGCGGCACCGTGTAGCGGGTGCCCGAGATCCCGTCCGGACCCCGGTGCTTGACCAGCACGTCGACGTCCCCGGGGGCGTCCACCACGAGCGGCCCGACCGGACCGCGGAAGTCCCGCTCGCAGTACGGCGCGTGCTCCAGCAGCTGCCCGTACTTGGAGAGGTAGCGCTTGACCGGGGTGATGTGGCTGTTCGCCTCGATGCAGTAGGCGCGCAGCGGCTCGTCGCCGGAGGGCACCCAGCGGTGGGTGGTGGCCCGCGGGATGATCACGTAGTCGCCCTGGCCGACCTCGATCGAGCCGAAGACCGTCTCGACCGTGCCCGCGCCGGACTCCACGTACACGCACTCGTCGCCGAGCCCGTTGCGGTACAGCTCGCTCGGGGCCCCGGCGGCGACGTACGAGATCCGCACGTCGCCGTTGCCGAGGACCAGCCGGCGGCTGCCCACGACGTCCGCGGACTTCCACTCCTGGTCCGCGAACAGCTCGTGCAGCTTGAGGTGGCGGGGGAGCAGGGGATGGTTGGGCACCGTGGACTGGTCCGGCAGTTCCCAGGGCACCGCGTTGACCACCGCCGAGGGGATGCCCCGGTGGTAGAGCAGCGACGAGTCGGAGGAGAACCCCTCCTCGCCCATCAACTCCTCGTAGTACAGACCGCCTTCGGGTGTGCGGTGCTGGGTGTGCCGCTTGGGCGGGATGCTGCCCAGCTGCCGGTAGTACGCCATCTCCGTGCTCCTCCTCGCCGTCCGTCAGGGCGTCAGATCGGGTTCGAGCCCGACGCTCACAGGTTGCCCCGGCGGTCCTGCTCGCGCTCGATGGACTCGAAGAGCGCCTTGAAGTTGCCCTTGCCGAAGCCCAGCGAACCGTGCCGCTCGATGAACTCGTAGAAGACCGTCGGGCGGTCGCCGATCGGCTTGGTGAAGATCTGCAGCAGGTAGCCGTCCTCGTCGCGGTCGACCAGGATGCCGCGCTTCTTCAGCTCCTCGATCGGCGCCCGGACCTTGCCGATCCGCTCGCGCAGCTCCGGGTCGTCGTAGTAGGCGTCCGGGGTGGAGAGGAACTCCACGCCGCGGGCGCGCAGCACGTCCACGGTGGTGAGGATGTCGTTGGTGGCGAGCGCCATGTGCTGGCAGCCGGGGCCGGCGTAGAACTCCAGGTACTCGTCGATCTGGGACTTCTTCTTGGCGACGGCCGGCTCGTTGAGCGGGAACTTCACCCGGTGGTTGCCGCTGGCGACGACCTTGGACATCAGGGCGGAGTACTCGGTGGCGATGTCGTCGCCGACGAACTCGGCCATGTTCACGAAGCCCATGACCCGGTTGTAGAACCGGACCCACTCGTCCATCCGGCCCAGCTCGACGTTGCCCACGGCGTGGTCGAGGGCCTGGAACAGGCGCTTGGGGGTGCCCTCGGGGTGGGTGACGCTGCTCTGCGCGGTGACGTAGCCCGGCAGGTACGGGCCGTGGTAGCGGGAGCGGTCGATCAGGGTGTGGCGGGTCTCGCCGTAGGTGGCGATGGCCGCGCGGCGGACGGTGCCGTTCTCGTCGGAGACGTCGTTGGGCTCCTCCAGAACGGTGGCGCCGCTCGCCCGGGCGTGCTCGATGCACCGGTCGACGTCCGGGACCTCCAGGGCGAGGTCGACCACGCCGTCGCCGTGGCGGCGGTGGTGGTCCAGCAGCGGGCTGTCCGGCTGGACACCGCCCTTGATCACGAAGCGGCACGAGCCGGAGCGGAGCACGTAGGCCTTGCGGTCGCGACGCCCGGTCTCCGGGCCGGAGTAGGCCACCAGCTCCATGCCGAACACGACCTGGTAGAACTGGGCCGTCTGGGTCGCGTTGCCGACCACGAAGACGACCGCGTCCTGGGCGGTGACGGGGAACGGGTCGGTGCTGGCGTCGTGCTCGACGAGGCCGACGAGGCGGCGCAGCTGGTCGGCGTCGAGACCGGCCTCGCGCTCCTCGGGGGTCAACTCAAGGGCCTGGGACTGCGGGGTCATCGCTCGTTCCTCCACTCTGGGCCTCGACGCTGAGGCTTCCGCTGGATCGCGTGGATCGCGGCCGCACGGCGATCGGGTGGGCGGTGCGGCTGGCGCTGAGCTTGCTCCTGTCGGGGTAGTTGGGCAACAGGTCGGCTTTTCACTGCTCAATGTGTACAAGCTGGTCAGGAAATCCCAGCCTTGGCTGCGCAAAATGCGCTGCCCCGGCGGGGTGGTCGCCTGAATTCTGCGCAGTCGGCGTCAGGGGCTCCCGGCGGGCGGCAGATGGCGCAGGAACCAGTCCCCGGCCAGCTCGGCGACCCGGTCGAGGGTGCCCGGCTCCTCGAACAGGTGGCTCGCGTGCCCCACCACCACCAGCTCGCTGGCGCAGCGCAGCCCGGCCCTGGCCTGCCGGTTGAGGTCGATCACCACCGGGTCCAGCGCGCCGACCAGCAGCAGCGTCGGCGCGTCCACCCGGCCCAGCACCTGCGGCCCGGCGAGGTCCGGGCGACCGCCCCGGGAGACCACGGCGCGCACCGCCGGGCCGAGGTCGGCGGCGGTGCGGAGCGCGGCGGCGGCGCCGGTGCTGGCACCGAACAGGCCGAGCGGCAGGCCGCGGGTCTGCGGGAGCCCGCCGAGCTGCCCCGCGACGGCGGTCAGCCGCGAGCCCAGCAGGCCGACGTCGAACACCTTGCGCCGGTCCGGCTCCTCGGCCTCGGTGAGCAGGTCGAACAGCAGCGTGCCCAGCCCCGCACGGTTCAGGTGGCGGGCGACGTGCCGGTTGCGCGGGCTGTGGCGCCCGCTGCCGCTGCCGTGGGCGAAGACCACGACGCCGCGCGCCCCGGCCGGGACGGTCAGCCGGCCCGCCAGCCGGACCCCGGCGGCCGGCAGCTCCACCTCGCCGTCGACCCCGGCGGCCTCCGCAGGCCCGTCGCCGCGGGCCTCGGCCAGCAGCCGCAGCACCTCCTCGTCGCCGGTCTGCGAGAAGTCCCGGTAGAACTCGCCGATGGCGTAGAACGGGGACGGCGTGTCGACGCAGACCAGCTCGTCGGCGACCTCGGCCAGGCGGTCCGTCCAGTCCCGGGGCGCCACCGGGACGGCCAGCACCACCCGGGCCGCCCCGCGCGCCCGGACGATCCGGCAGGCGGCCTTGGCGGTGGAGCCGGTGGCGATGCCGTCGTCCACCACGACCACCGTCCGCCCGCGCAGGTCGGCGGGCGGACGGTCGCCCCGGTAGCGACGGGCCCGGCGTTCCAGCTCGGTCCGCTCCCGCCGCTCCACCGCAGCCAGCTGGTCGTCGGTGACCCCGGCGAGCCGGATGACCTGCTCGTTCAGCACCCGTACGCCGTCCTCGCCGATCGCCCCCATGCCCAGCTCGGGCTGGTACGGCACGCCGAGCTTGCGGATCACGCAGATGTCCAGGGGCGCGCCGAGCGCCCGCGCCACCTCGGCGGCCACCGGCACCCCGCCGCGCGGCAGCGCCACCACGACGGTGTCGGCGCCGCCCGACGGGCCGAGCCGGGCGGCCAGCCGGCGGCCGGCGTCGGTGCGGTCGGTGAAGCGGGTTCCGGTGACGGGCATGACACGGCCTCCGAGTTCCACCGTACGCCGATCCGGTACGCCGCTCCCGGGCGCGCGCGCCGGGGCCGGGACGGACCGACGGCGGTGCCGGGCGGCCTCCCGGGGCCGACCCCGGCCCGCCCCGGGACAGCCGCCGCCGAGGGCCCGGGACGCGCCGGGCGGACGGCCGGGATCGGGACGGGACGGCACCCCCGTGCGACTGGGACACCGGGCCGCGGACGGTGGTCCGCAGAGGCGGACAGCAGAGCCGCCCTCGACCGGAAGGAGCGCCCGCCATGCCGGGCACCGTCATCACCGACCTGCGGCGCCGCGGCGCCGTCGACCCCGGCCGCCTGCTCGCCGGCCCGCTGCGGGCCGTCGGCCTGCAGCGGCTCGAACCGGGCCGCAGCGCCGCGGTGACCGCCGACGGCGTCGAGCACGCGCTGTACGTCACCGCCGGCTCCGGCCTCGCCGCCCTGCCCGAGGACGCCGTGCACCCGGACCACCCCGACGCCGGCCTTCCGCTGGTCGAGGGCACCGCCGTGGTGCTCCCGCTCGGCTCGCGGACCGTGCTCACCGCCGGGACGGCCGGGCTGGAGTACTTCCACGCCGTCCTGGCCGCGCCCGCCCTGACCGGAGCCCCGCCCGGCGGGTGCGAGGCCCCTCCCGAAGGGGGTGACCCCGAGTGATCGTCACCACCGACACCGGCTCCGCGATGGTCCTCCTCGGCCCGAACGGCGAACGCGTCCGGATCCGCTCGCTGGCCCGCCGCACCGTGCTGACCAGCGCCTGCGAGTCCTTCGACCACCTGCGGCTGAGTCCGCGCGCCCACCACGTGCTGCCCGGCCGGCCCGACGCCGAGACCGTCCTCCACGTGCTGCGCGGCGCCGCCGTCGTCGGCCGACTCCCCGGCGAACCGGACCACCTGGCCTCGGACGGGGACCTGCTGCTGGCCCGGCGCGGCCACGCCCTGCACCTGGAGGCCGGACCGCTCGGCGCGGAGCTGCTCTGCCTCACCCTGACGGCTCCCCTGCACCGCGCCGGGACCCGCGCCGCCCTCGCCCGACGCCGCGCCGAGCGCCGCAACCGCCCCTGACGCCCCCCGGAGGTCCCAGTGATCCTCGTCCCCGCCGCCGTCCCCCGCACCGCCCCCGTCCTCCAACGGCTGATCGATCCCGACCGGCGGCCCGGTGTCCGCGCCGCACTGACCGTCGAGACCCTGCCGCCCGGCCTCCACCTGGCGCAACGCCCCTGCGAGTCCGTCGAGTCGGCGACGGTGGTGCTCTCCGGCCGGCTGTCCGCGGCCGGTCGGGTCCTGTTCCCGGGCCAGCTGCTGCACCACCCGCCGGGCAGCAGCCACCGGCTCACCGCCCTGCCCGGCTCACCGGCCGCCGTGCTCACCGTCCGTCCCGTCCCGTCCGCCGCGGCCGTACCCGCCCAACGCGGTGGCACGGGGGCGTACGGCCCCGTTCGGCGCATCGCCGTGGACACCGTTCGACTGGCCGCCGGCGCCGAGTTCCGGCCGTGCGCGGAACCGGCGGCGGACGCCTTCCTGCTGCCGCTCTCTGGTGCCGGCGGCCTCCTCGGCGGTGACGGCGGTGAAGCGCTCCTCCTCCCCGGTGACCTGGTGTACGTCCGGGCCGGGGAGCGGTACGTCCTGCGGGCCGGCGCGGGCGGACCGGTCACTGCCGTCCTCGGCCGGATCGGCCTGCTGGACATCGCCCTGCTGGACGCGGTTCCGGGACCGGAACGGGACACCGAGCCCATGCGGTCGGGGCTCGGACGTCCGCAGAGTTGAGGCAGGGCGATCGAGCGATCGGATCGGCCGTTCGGAAGAATCAGGAGGACCCCCTCATGGCAATGAACAGTGTGACCAGGACGATCTGCCTGGCCTCCGTGATCGCCGGTGTGATCGCGGTCGTCACGGTGCTGCGCCACGCCTGTGCCACCTCTGCGTCCGGCTCCGCTACCGGCACCGACTCCGGCGCCGGCGGCGGCTCGCAGGCGGCGGACGGCCACATCGGCTGCCCGCCCGGCGGTTGCAGGGACGTCCCGGACCCGGACCAGTAGCCCCACCACACCGCCGCCCACCGCCCCCATCCCCCCACCGCCCCCGGCGCAACCAGCGCCGGGGGCGCCGACTGCGGTCGGCCGCCGCCGATCGCGTCAGCCGCGCCGGCCGCCGCCGTCAACCGTCAGCCGTAAGCCGTCAACCGGTCGTGCCGCCCGCGTCCGCCGCCTGCTCCCCGCCGCCCGTCCCCGTCGAGCGCGGCAGCACCGCCAGCACCTGCGTCCCACCGGACCGCGCCAGCGGCCGGACGACGCAACTGCCGCCGATCTCCGTCGCCCGGTCCGCCATCGAACGCAGCCCCACCCCGCCACCACGACCGCCGTCCGGATCCCCCGACCCCGCGGAGCCCTCCCGGTACCCGACCCCGTCGTCCTGCACGGTGAGCACCAGCGCCTCCCCGTCGACCCGCAACCGCACCCGTGCCGACCTGGCCCTGGCATGCCGCAGCACGTTGTTGAGCGCCTCCGCGGTGATCCGGTAGGCCGCGACCTCCACCGCGGCCGGCAGCTCCGGCAGCGGCTCCGGTTCGATCTCCGCGGTGACGGCCAGGCCGGTCCCGCTGAAGGTGGCCGCCAACTGCTCGACCGCCCGTGCCAGCCCGAGCTCGCCGAGCGGGGCGGGCCCGAGCCGGTCGGTGATCCGGCGGAGCTCGGTGATGGCCATCCCGAGGCCCTCCGCGATCCCGCGCAGGGTTGCGGCCAGTTCCTCGTCGGCGGTGGAGGCCGCGCCGTCCACCCGCAGCCGCAGGCCGGCCAGTGCCGGCCCGAGCCCGTCGTGGATGTCCCGCCGCAGCCACCGCCGCTCCTCCTCCCGCCCGGCGACGATCTGTTCCCGGCTGGCCTGGAGGTCCTCCTGGAGCCGCAGCGACGCGACGGCGGGCGAGGCCTGGTCGGCGAGCGAGCGCAGGATGTCGACGTCGCTGGCCTCGAGCCGCTCCTCGCCCGCCCGCAGCCCCACGGTCAGCTCGCCGATCGGCAGTCCGTTGTGCACCAGCGCGAAGCCCCGGGTCCGGCCGTCCAGCCGGCCGGCGGTGGCGAGCGTGCGCCGGCCGGCCCGGGTGGTGACGGCGAGGGTGACTCCCGGCAGTCGCAGCTCCTCGGCGACCGTCGCGCACAGCGCCTCCGGCAGCCGGGCCGGATCGACCACCTGCCGCACCCGTCCCGCGAGCGCCCGCAGGACCTGGTACGGCTGCGCGCGCTCGCCGTAGTACAGCCGGTCCACCAGGGACACGGTCCGTCGGGCCGCTCGCGGCAGGGCCGCGCCCAGCGCGTAGACCAGCGCGATCAGCAGCAGCGCCGCCCCGCCGCGCCCCGGCAGCAGCCAGCTGGAGAGCAGCGCGGCCGCGGCCACGAAGAGCACGGTGACGCCGGTGGCCAGCAGCAGCCCGATCAGCACGCTGCGCGCCGCCCGGTGCAGCCGCCAGCCGTGGTCGCGGATCACCAGCAGGCCGATCCCGACGGCCCAGACCGCCCCGGCGGCTGCGAACAGCGAGTAGCTGAGCCAGTAGTGCTCGGTCAGCGTGCGTTCGTAGAAGTCCTGCGCCCCGGCCCACAGCAGGTAGGCGCCGAGCATCGCCGCCACCCGCAGCCGGTGCCGTCCGGCCCCGGCGGTGCCGGGCTGCGGACCGGCCGGTCGCAGCAGCCGCACCAGCAGGACCGCGGAGGCGAGCCCGACCAGGCACTCGCCGATGAGCAGGTCGTGGTCCCAGAGGGTGTTCACGACGGTGCGGAACAGGTGGCCGGGCGGGTTGCCGGCCAGCGGGTTGGGCCGCCCGTGGAGGGTGGCGCTGTCCAGGGTCCAGGCCGTCACCGGGATCACCCAGAGCGCGACGGCACCGATGTACCACCACCAGCGCCGGGTGGTCAGCCGGCCGGCCGGCAGCCAGAGCGGCAGGGTGTAGAACAGCGTCACGTTCACCACGAGGCACAGCGCGTCGAAGGCGGCGGTCGCGCCGAGGATGCCCGGATCGGTGACCTCCACCCAGACGGGTGCGTCCGCCGCGTACGGCAGCACCAGGGTGAGCGCGTAGACGAGCAGCACCCAGCCGAGCGGGCTGCCCGGGCGGTGGGCGTGCAGCAGCATCCCCGCTCCCGCGGTCGGCAGGGCGTAGACGAGCACGGCGAGCAGGTCCCGGGGGCGGGAGACGCCCGGCTCGCCGAGGTGGACGAGCACGTAGCAGGTCCACAGCGTGGCGACGACGAGGCAGACCGCCGTGGCCACCGCCGCGGCGGTGAGCTGCCTCTCGGCCGGTGTGCGGCGCCGGGGAACGGTCACCGTGGTCATGGCACCACCTCGCAGACGGACCGGAGCGGATCGGTCGGGACGGATCCCGGCGGGGCGGCGGCAGGCCCGGCGGTCCTCCGGGCGGTACCCCGGCAGCCCTCCGGGCGGTCCTCGGCGGGACGGACCGCCGGTCGGCGGGTCCCGCACGGTCGCTCCAGTCTCGGCCGCCCGGTGTCCCGGGCGCCTGAGGCAGCGGTCACGCATCCCGTGCGGGACGCCGGGGTCCGCCTCGCCCCGCCGTGCGGACGACGTTCCGAGCATGTCACGGAAAGTCACCGCAGCTTCGCTGCTAGTGTCGGCCGGGTGGATGAACAGCAGCCGGCGGCACCTCCGGACCCGGCGGGCCAGGCCCCGTCCGTCCGTGTGCTGATCGTCGACGACCACCCCCTGTTCCGGGAGGGGCTCAAGGCGGCGCTGGAGAGCGCCGAGGGCGTGTCCGTGGTGGCCGAGGCCGAGCGGGTCGCGGACGTGCCGGAGGCGGTCGAGCGCCACCGCCCCGACGTGGTGGTCATGGACCTCTCGCTGCCCGACGGCTCCGGGCTGGAGGCCGTCCGCCGGCTCTCCGCCGGGGAGCCGGCGCCGCCCGTCCTGATGCTGACGATGTCGGACGACGACGGCAACCTGCTCGCCGCCCTTCAGGCCGGTGCCCGCGGCTACCTGGTCAAGGGCGCCGGGCGGGAGGAGGTGCTGCACGCGGTCCGTACCGTGGCGGCGGGCGGCGCCGTGTTCGGCGGCGAGGTGGCCGGGCGGATCACGGCCCTGCTCGCCGGGGCGAGGATGCGCGAGGCGGGGCAGCTCTTCCCCGAGCTCACCGCCCGCGAGGCCGAGGTGCTGGACCTGGTCGCGCGCGGCTACGACAACCGGCGGATCGCCCGGGAGCTGGTGGTCGCGGAGAAGACCGTCCGCAACCACGTCACCCACATCTTCGAGAAGCTGCACGTCGCCACGCGGGCCGAGGCGGTCGCCCGGGCGCGCGACATGGGGCTCGGGGAGCAGTGAGCCCGCCCGGGCACCGGTGATCCGGGGGTGCCGGCCCGCCGGCCGGCACCCCCGGGGTCCTGCGGGTACGGGCCTACGGCTGCATCTCGTACGCGCCGGAGAGCGCCTCCACCCGCGCCCAGACCTTCGCCGCGCGCTCGGCGTCCGCGACCGGGCGGCGCACGTTCGCCAGCGCCCAGGCGGCCTGCTCCTCGGTGGTCGACGCCTTGCCGTGCAGCTCGGTGGCGTGCGCGGAGAAGTCGCGGACCAGCGCGTCGAAGACCTGGTCCAGCACGTCGGCCGGCAGGCCGGTCAGCTCGGCCTGCTCCAGCACCAGCTGGCCGTAGACGATCAGCGCGAACAGCTGGCCGATCTCCAGCAGGAAGTCCAGGTCGGCCTGCTGCTCCTTGCTCGGCGCGTGCTTGAGCAGCAACTCGCAGAAGCCGTCGGCCTGTTCGCGGAAGCGGGCGACGTTCGGCAGCTGGGCGTTGCGGTCGTAGGCGGCGCGCCAGTCGTGGAAGCGGATCGCACCGAGGCCGCGGGCCGGGCCCTGGCGGAACAGGAACGCGTCGTCGGCGGCGTCCAGGCGGGTCGGCACCGGCGCGTAGTCGGCGGGCGCGAACAGGTAGTTGCCCATGAACTTGAGGATCAGCGCCAGGTTGACGTGCACGGTGCCCTCGAGCTTCGGCAGGCCGCGGATGTCCTTGGCGGCCTTGTCGAAGTAGGTGTCCGCCTCGAAGCCCTTGGCCGCGATGACGTCCCACATCAGGTCGATGACCTTCTCGCCCTCGGTGGTGACCTTCATCTTGGTCATCGGGTTGAAGAGGAGGTAGCGGCGGTCCTCGGGGGAGGCGGTGCGGAAGTAGTCCACGGCCCGGGCGCTGAACAGCTTCATCGCGGCCAGGCGGGCGTAGGCGTCGGTCAACTCCCGTCGCACGTGCGGGAAGTCGGTCACCTTCCGGCCGTACAGGACCCGGTTGTGGGCGTGCGTGACGGCCTCGTACATCGCGTGCTCGCAGATGCCGACGGAGGCGGTGCAGAGGTTGAACTTGCCGACGTTGACGGTGTTCAGCGCGGCGTCGAAGGCGGCCTGGCCGGTGTGCAGCACGTCCTCGGCGCGGACCGGGTAGTCCTCCAGCCGGAACTCGCTGACGTACATCTGGGCGTTCACCACGTTCTTGACCAGGTGGTACGCCTCGTGGCGGCTGTCGGCGGCGAAGAAGATGTAGCCCTCCGGGCCCTCGACGTCCGAACGGCGGCCGAAGACCGAGACCAGGCCGGCCACGTTGCCGTTGCCGATGTAGTACTTGGAGCCGGTCGCGGTGAAGCCGCCCTCGCCGTCCGGGGTGAGGATCATGTCGGTGGAGTAGATGTCGGCGCCGTGGGTGCGCTCGGACAGGCCGAAGGCCATCACGTGGCCCTCGGCGAGGAGCCGGGCGGCGCGGGCCCGGACGGCCTCGTTCTCGCTCTGCCAGACCGGGCCGAGGCCCAGGATGGTGACCTGCCAGGTGTACCAGTAGCCCAGGCCGTAGAAGCCGAGGATCTCGTTCAGTTCGGCGATCCGCGCGGTGTCCCAGCGCTTGGCCGGGTCGGCCGCGGTGGGGGTCAGGAACTCCGCGAACAGGCCTTCCTTCGCCGCGAACTCGAGGAAGTCGGCGTACCAGCTGCGGTCGATGTAGGTGTCGATGAGCGCCTTCTTGCCGCGGGACTCGAACCAGTCGACGGTCGCGCGCAGCAGACGGCGGGTCGGCTCGTCGAACTGGGCGGGGTCGTAGGTGCGCGGGTGGAAGAGCATCACGGGCTCCCGGGGGTCGAGGGTGGGGAGTGGCATGGGGTACCGGCGGTGGTCGGGCCGGCCTGCGGGGACCGCCTTGCGGGCCCCGGCGGCCGTCAGCCTCCGGCGGAGAGGCGGCGCAGCGTGGCGAGCACGTCGTCCAGCCAGGCGAGGGTCATCCGCTCGTACTCGATGCCGCCGCGCAGCACCACGTGCTGGAGCTCCTGCCGGGTGTCGAGTGCGGAGAGGTCGGGGAAGTCCCGCTGCTCGCCGTGCAGGTAGCGGGCGAGCAGGGCGGCATGGCTCTCGCGGTGCCGCTCGACCTCGGAGATCAGGGCGCCCGGGTCGTCGAAGGCGGCGGCGCGGATCTTGACCGCGAGCTCGTGCCGCACGGTCTCCGGTTCGACCGGCTCGCGCAGCCAGGCGGCCAGCGCGTCCCGTCCGGGCCCGGCCGCCGAGTAGACCTTCTTGTCCGGGCGGCCGTCCTGGGCGACCTCCTGCGCGGCGATCCAGCCGTCCGCCTCCATCCGCCGCAGCACCCGGTAGATCTGCTGGTGGGTGGCGGTCCAGAAGCGGCCGATGGACCGGTCGAAGCGCCGGGCCAGCTCGTAGCCCGAGCCGGGCTGCTCCAGCAGCGAGACGAGGATCGCGTGCTCCAGTGCCATGCCCGCATCCTGCTATGCAACGAGTTGCATAGGCAATGGGCCCACGGAGTGGTGAGACGCAGCTCACCGGCGTGACCGGATGGTTATCGGTCATTCCCGACTATCAGGTGCAAAACCATGGAGAAGAGCCAGAATGGGTACGGGGCATGACCCCCCTTCCATGGTCCGGAACCACAGGAGGTGGTATCGGTGGCAACCCATATGCCGACCGGCATGGAGCACCACCCGGACATCGTCGAACTCCGGGAGCACTACGAGCGGGTCACCTCGACCCCGCGGGCCCAGGGCGTGGAAGCCCTGGCCGTCCTGGCCGGCCTCTTCCTCGCGGCGTCGCCGTGGATCGTCGGCTTCACCGCGTTCAGCACGCTGACCGTGACCTGCCTGATCGTGGGCCTGGCCTACACGCTGCTGATGGCCGGCTACGGCTCGGCCTACGAACGGACACACGCACGGGCCTGGGCGGCCGCCGCGCTCGGTGTGTGGACGATCATCTCCCCCTGGGCCGTCTCGGGCTCCGTCGCACACGGCAAGAACATCGTCACCTGCGTCATCGTCGGTGCGGTGATGTTCCTGCTCGGCCTCGCGGCGATCTCGATGGCGACGATCACGTCGAACGGAGCAGCGATGCGGCGCGGCCGCGCCGGCCGCGCCAAGGGCTGAACCCCCCCCGCAGCCCGTGTCCGGGGCACGGAGGGCGCGAGCCCCCCGCGCCCCGGCGCACGTCCGCCCCGGAACGGTCGTGCCGGCCCTACGGGTGCGTCATCCGCAGCACGTCCAGCGCCCGGTCGAGCTGCTCCTCGGTGAGGTCGCCCCGCTCGACGTACCCGCGCTCCAGCACCACCTGACGGATCGTCTTCCGCTCGGCCAGCGCCTGCTTGGCGACCTTCGCCGCCTCCTCGTACCCGATGTACCGGTTCAGCGGCGTGACCACCGAGGGCGAGGACTCCGCGTACTCCCGCGCCCGCTCCACGTTGGCGGTGATGCCGTCCACCGTCCGGTCCGCGAGCAGCCGGGCGCTGTTGGCGAGCAGCCGCACCGACTCCAGCACGTTGCGGGCGATCACCGGGAGCATCACGTTCAGCTCGAAGTTGCCGCTCGCGCCGGCCAGCGTCACCGTCGAGTCGTTGCCCACCACCTGGGCGGCGACCATCAGCACCACCTCGGGCAGCACCGGGTTCACCTTGCCCGGCATGATGGACGAACCCGGCTGGAGGTCCGGCAGGTTGATCTCGCCGAGGCCGGTGCGCGGGCCGGAGCCCATCCACCGCAGATCGTTCGCGATCTTGGTGAACCCGACGGCCACCGTGCGCAGCTGACCGCTCAGCTCGACCAGCGCGTCGCGCGCTCCCTGCGCCTCGAAGTGGTCCCGGGCCTCGGTCAGCGGCAGGCCGGTGGCGCGCGCCACCTCCTCGATCACGGCCGCCGGGAAGCCGGGCGGGGTGTTGATGCCGGTGCCCACCGCCGTGCCGCCGAGCGGCAGCTCGGCGACCCGGGGCAGCGTCGCCAGCAGCCGCTCCCGCCCGTGCCGCACCTGCGCCGCGTAGCCGCCGAACTCCTGGCCGAGGGTGACGGGCGTGGCGTCCATCAGGTGGGTGCGGCCCGACTTGACCACCTGCGCGAACTCGACGCTCTTGCGCTCCAGGGCCTCCGCCAGGTGCTCCAGGGCCGGGATCAGGTCGTGGGTGACGGCGGCGGTCGCGGCGATGTGGATCGAGGACGGGAACACGTCGTTGGACGACTGGCTCGCGTTCACCTGGTCGTTCGGGTGGACGGGCCGCCCCAGCCGCTCGCTCGCCAGGGTGGCGATCACCTCGTTGGCGTTCATGTTGGACGAGGTGCCGGAGCCGGTCTGGAACACGTCCACCGGGAACTGGTCGTCCCACCGGCCGTCCGCGACCTCCTCGGCCGCCGCGGCGACCGCCGCGGCCGTCTCCTCGTCCAGGACCCCGAGGCGGGCGTTCACCCGGGCCGCGGCCGCCTTGATCCGGGCCAGCGCGGCGATGTGCGCGCGCTCCAGCCGCTGGCCGGACACCGGGAAGTTCTCCACCGCCCGCTGCGTCTGCGCCTGCCACTTCGCGGCGGCCGGCACCCGCACCTCGCCCATCGAGTCGTGCTCGACCCGGTACTCCTGCGGCCTCTCCCGCTCGTCACCCATCGCGCGCTGCACCTCCTGTACGGGCCGATCGGCCCGGTCACGGGTCACCGGCCGACGGATCCGTTGCGGCCCGTCGGTCCGCCGATCCTCCGGTCTGCCGATCATGGCAGCCGCGCGCGGTCCCCGGGTATTCCACCCGCGGGCGACCGATCCGGCAGCCGTAGCACGCGCCGGGCACTGGGCCACCGGGTAGCGCCGACCCCTGCCTCCGCGGGTGAGGTTCGCAGCCGTTCGTCACATGATCACTCGAAGGAGTGACATCCCGGCCGGTTCGCTCAGACGGCTGTGCGGTGCTTCGTACGCTCCTGGGCGGGGCCGGGCGGACACCGGCCCACCCCCGAGGCGCCGCGGCGCGGCCCGGGGGCACCAGTGCGGGGGCGGAGGGGCGGACCGGGATGACCACAGGGCGGACGGAACGGCACGGGGACGGCGAGGCGGACGGCCCGGGCCGGGGCCGGCGCGGCCGTGGCGGCGGGGAAGCCCCCGGCCGGGGGAGCGGCCTGAGCCGACGGCAGCTGCTCGGCGCCTCGGCCCTCGGCGGCGCGGCCTGGCTGCTGCGCGGCACCGTCGGCCCGGACGGCGCCGAGGCCGCCGCACCCGTACCGCCCGGGCTGCCCGCCGGCACCGAGCTCTACCAGCGGGTCTTCCAGAACTGGTCCGGCGAGATCCGCACCGACCAGCTGTGGACCTGCGCACCGCGCACCCCCGAGGAGGTGCCGGCGCTCGCCGACTGGGCCCACGCCAACGGCTGGCGGCTGCGCGCCACCGGCTACCGGCACACCTGGGCGCCGCTCACCGTCGCCGACGGCACCCCGGAGGACGCCCGCGTCCTGCTCCTGGACACCAGCCGGCACCTCACCGCGCTCACCGCCGACTCACCCACCACCGTCCGGGCCCAGACCGGCGCGAGCATGGAGGCGCTGCTCGCCCATCTCGCCGACCGCGGCCTCGGCCTGACGGCCTGCCCGGCCCCCGGGGACCTCACCGTGGGCGGCGTGCTCGCCATCGGCGGCCACGGCACGGCCGCCCCCGCAGGCGGCGAGCTGCGGCCGGACGGCCACGGCTACGGGTCGGTCAGCAACCAGGTGGTCCGGCTCACCGCCGTCGTCCTCGACCCCGCCACCGGCCGCTACGCGCTGCGCACCTTCGACCGCGCCGAGGCGGACAGCGCCGCCTTCCTGGTGCACCTCGGACGGGCCTTCCTCACCGAGGTGGTGCTGCGGGCAGGGGCCGACCGGCCGCTGCGCTGCGTCAGCCGGCTCGACATCCCGGCCTCCGAACTGTTCGCCCGGCCCGGCTCCGGCGGCGGTTCCGGCAGCGGCGGCGGCCTGCTCGGGGGAGTGCTCGGAGGAGTGCTGGGCGGCGGTCCGTCGGGCGGCGCCGGCCCGCGCACCCTCGCCGACTTCGTCGAGCGGGACGGCCGGGTCGAGGCGATCTGGTTCGCCTACACCGAGTACCCGTGGCTCAAGACCTGGACCGTCACCCCGACCAAGCCGCTCGCCTCCCGGGCCGTCGACCAGCCCTACAACTACCCCTTCTCGGACAGCGTCCCGGAGCCGGTGGCCCGGCTGGCCGGCCAGATCGTCGGCGGCGCCTGGGCCTCCGCCCCGCTGTTCGGCCAACTCCAGTACCTCGTCGCCAAGGTGGCGCTCACCGGCGACCTCACCGACGTCCTGCTCTCCGGCGGACTGCTGCGCGACCTGCTCACCGGCGACCTGATCACCCACCTGCTCGCCGGAGGACTACGCTCCGACCTCTGGGGCCCGTCGCGCGCCCTGCTGCAGTACGTCCGGCCCACCACCCTGCGGGTCACCGCCAACGGCTACGCGGTCCTGGCCGCGCGCGCCGACCTGCAGTGGGTGGTCAGTCAATTCGCGGACCAGTACCGGAAGTTGCTCGCCGAGTACCAGGCCCGGGGCGAGTTCCCGGTGAACGGCGCGGTGGAGATCCGGGTCACCGGCCTGGACGACCCCGGGTACGCGGGCGTCCCCGGCGCCCGGCCCCCGCTGCTGTCCGCGCTGCGGCCCCGGGCCGACCGGCCCGACTGGGACACCGCGATCTGGCTCGACGTGCTGGCCTTCCCCGGCACCCCCAGCCTGGAACGCTTCGCCCGCGACCTCGAGCAGTGGCTGCTGCGGACCTTCGACGGCACCCGGGCGGGCCTGCGGGTGGAGTGGTCCAAGGGCTGGGCCTACACCGCCGACGCGGCCTGGTCCGACCCGGACGTGATCGGCCGGGTCATCCCGGACAGCCTGCGGTCCGGCGGCGGGCCGGGCTGGGACGAGGCGGTCGCCGTGCTGGACCGGTACGACCCGCACCGGGTGTTCGGCAACCCGTTCCTGGACGGGCTGCTGAGGTAGCCGGCCGGTGCGCCCCCCGGACCGGGCGGGGCGCACCCCCGAACCGGGGACGCCCCGGGCACCCCGAACCGGGCGCGTCCCGGGCCGTCCCGGGCCGGCCGACGGTCAGATGTGCTCCATCACGATCACCGCGAGGGTGTCCGGGTCGAGCGCGCGGAACACGTGCGGGGCGTCGCCCGGGTAGCTGATGTAGTCGCCCGGGCCCAGTTCGACCGGCGCCTCGGCCGGGCCGACCAGGGCCCGGCCCGAGCCGATCATCACGTGCTCGACGGTGCCGGGCATGTGGGGGTCGGAGGCCCGGGTCTCGCCCGGCTGGGCCTCGATCCGGTAGATGTCGCGCCGGGCGTTCGGCGGGCAGGAGGCCAGTACGGTCGCCGCGTAGTTGGCCTGCTCGGAGTGGGTGACCGGGCCCTCCCCGGCCCGGAGCACCTTGACGGTCGGGCGCGGCGGGTCGACGAGCCGGCTGAACGGCACATTGAGCGCGACCCCGAGCGCCCACAGCGTCTCCACGCTGGGGTTGCCCGCGCCGGACTCCAGTTGCGACAGCGTCGACTTGGCGATGCCCGCGCGCCGGGCCAGCTCGGTCATCGACAGCCCGCTGCGTTCGCGTTCGCGCCGGATGGAGGCGGCGATCTGGCCGATCAGCTCCGTGCCGGACCCGTTGACGCCCGCGGGCTGGGCGGTCTGGTCACTCATGCTCGCCACTCACGCTTTCTTCCGGCTCCCTCGGATGCGGTGGTTGGTGCCGTTCATGCTGCCACGACCGGCCGCGAGCGCCCCGAACGTTCGCGTTGTCGTCCGGTTCGTTCGCCTTGACGAACAGCGCTGTGGGGTTCACTCTGTTGTACATGTGTTCGCTACTCCGAACAGTGGAGCGTGCCACGCTTCGTGACATCGCTCTCGTCTGTCTCGCCGACGCCCTGGTCGGCGCCTCCTTCGGCGCGATCAGCATCTCCGGTGGCCTGCCCATCTGGGTGCCGATCGCGCTCTCCGTCCTCGTCTTCGCGGGCGGCTCGCAGTTCGCGGCCGTCGGCGTGGTGCTGTCCGGCGGCGGCGCGCTCGCGGCCGTCGCCACCGGGCTGGTGCTCAACGCCCGAATGCTGCCGTTCGGGTTCGCCGTCGGCGATGTCCTCCGAGGCCCGTGGTGGCAGCGGCTGTTGGGCGCGCACCTGCTCACCGACGAGACCGCCGCGTTCGCGCTCCAGCAGCACGAGCCGCGCCGGCGCCGGGCGGTCTACTGGATCTGCGGCGTCGGACTGTTCGTGGTGTGGAACCTCGCGGTGGCGCTCGGGGCGCTCGCGGGCGGGCTGATCGGGGACACGGACGCGGTGGGCCTGGACGCGGCCTTCCCGGCGGTGCTGCTCGCGCTGGTGCTGCCCTCGCTCACCGACCGCCGGACCCGTACGGCGGCGCTGGTGGGCGCGGTCGTGGCCGTCGGGGCGACTCCGTACCTGCCGGCCGGGCTGCCGGTGCTGCTGGCGCTGGTCGGGCTGCTGTTCGCCGGGCGGCCGGGTGCGGGGGACGCCTCCTCCGGGGCCGCCGGGACCACCGGGACGTCTGCCGAGGGTGCCGGGGGTGCCGCGACGGCCGACACTGCCACGGCGGCCGACAGTGCCACGGCGGCCGGGGGTGCCGTGACGGCCGTCGGGGCCGCGAAGGGAGAGGTCCGATGATGCCGCTCTACGCCATCCTGCTGCTCGCGGCCGGGACGTACGCCTACCGGATCGCCGGGCCGCTCCTCGGGCACCGGCTGGCCCTGTCCGAGCGGCTGCGGCACCTGCTGGCCGTCGCGGCGGCGGTGTTGCTGGTCGCCCTGGTGGCGACCGGCACGCTGACCCAGGGCCACGGCTTCGCCGGGTGGGCGCGGCCGGCGGGCGTCCTGGTCGCCGGGGTGCTCGCCTGGCGCCGGGCCCCGTTCCCGGTGGTGGTCGTCGCGGGCGCCGCCACCGCCGCGCTGCTGCGGCTGTGCGGCGTGGCGTGAGGCCGGGCGGGACCTGCCCGGGCGCGCCCCGGGCCCGTGTCGTCTTCCTCACGCCTTCGCGCCCGCCCGCGGTCGGGCCGGTTGCGGGATACTCCCCGGTATCCCGCTGAGACTACAAGGAGCTTCAATGACGAAGCCGCCCCGGATCGACCCGTCCGACCTGCTCGCCGTCGGTGACCTCCTCTCCGACGAGGAGCGGCTGATCCGTGACACCGTCCGCGCGTTCACCGAGGACCGGATCCGCCCGCACATCGGCGACTGGTTCGAGCGCGGCGTCTTCCCGGCCCGTGAACTCGCCCCCGAACTCGGCGCCCTCGGCGTGCTCGGCATGCACCTCGACGGCTACGGGTGCGCCGGCGCCGGCGCCGTGGCCTACGGGGTCGCGTGCATGGAACTGGAGGCGGCCGACTCGGGGCTGCGCAGCTTCGTCTCCGTCCAGGGCTCGCTGGCGATGCGCTCGATCCACGCCTTCGGCTCCGAGGAGCAGAAGCAGCGCTGGCTGCCCGGCATGGCGGCCGGCGAACTGATCGGCTGCTTCGGCCTCACCGAGCCCGACTTCGGCTCGGACCCGGCCAACATGCGCACCCGGGCCGTCCGGAAGGGCGGCCCGAACGGCGACTGGGTGCTGTCCGGCAGCAAGATGTGGATCACCAACGGCAGCATCGCCGACGTCGCCGTGGTGTGGGCGCAGACCGAGGAGGGCGTGCGCGGCTTCCTCGTCGAGCGCGGCACCCGCGGCCTGACCGCCACCGACGTGCACGGCAAGCTCTCCCTGCGGGCCTCGGTCACCAGCGAGCTCGCCTTCGACGAGGTGGTGCTGCCCGCCGACGCCGTCCTGCCCGGGGTCACCGGACTTCGCGGACCGCTCTCCTCCCTCAACGAGGCCCGCTACGGCATCCTCTGGGGCACCGTCGGCGCCGCCCGCGACTGCTACACCGCCGCCCTCGACTACGCCAGGACCCGGATCCAGTTCGACCGCCCGATCGCCGGGTTCCAGCTCACCCAGCAGAAGCTGGTCGAGATGATGCTCGAGGTCGAGAAGGCCTACCTGGTGGCCCTGCGGATCGGCCGGCTGAAGGAGGACGGTGCGGCCCGCCCGCCGCACATCAGCTTCGGCAAGCTGAACAACGTCCGCACCGCCCTGGAGGTCGCCCGCAGCGCCCGGACCGTCCTCGGCGCGAACGGCATCACGACCGAGTACCCGGTGCTGCGGCACGCCAACAACCTGGAGTCGGTGCTCACCTACGAGGGCACCAGCGAGATCCACACCCTGGTCCTCGGCGAGGCCATCACCGGCGAGTCGGCCTACCGCTGACGGCCCCGCAGGCCCGCGGCGACCAGCGGAAACCCGGTGGCCGGGCCCCGTCGGCCCGGCTACCGTTCCCGCCATGAACGGCCAGGACACCCCGACGCCCCCGACCACCACCCTCTGGCGCCCCACCGGCCCCGAGGAGCTGGCGCTGGTCGAGGCCGCCGACTGGCGCGCCTGGCCGCCCCGGCTGCCCGAGCAGCCGATCTTCTACCCCGTCCTCAACGAGGACTACGCGATCCGGATCGCCCGCGACTGGAACGTGCCCGCCTCCGGTGCCGGTTACGTCACGCGCTTCAGGGTCGAGAGCGACTTCCTCGCCCGCTACCCCGTGCAACGGGCGGGCGGTCGGACGATCCTCGAGCTCTGGGTCCCGGCGGAGGAGTTGGCGGAGTTCAACCGGCACATCGTCGGCCGGATCGAGGTCGTCCACGAGTTCCGGCCACAGGCCTGAACGGCGGGTGCGGTCACGGGGGGAGGGGGAGGGGGCGCCTGGGCGCCACGGTGGCGGAGCACCGGAGCACCGGAGCACCGGCGGTCCTCCGGCGGCGGCTTTCCGGCTTCCCGACACCTCCCGGACACCTGCTGTTCGATGCGACGATGCCGGGCGGTACGGCAGGCCGTGAAGCATGGCGCGGTCGGCGGCGCCCTCGGCGGGCGCGGCCGGGCGTGCACGACCGAAAGGAAGCCCCACCATGTCCGCAGCCCCGTGGCCCCGTCCCCGCGTGCTGGTCGTCGGGATCGACGGAGTCCGCCACGACTACCTGGCCGAGGTGGCGATGCCGCGGCTCCAGGAGGTCGCCGAGGCCGGGTTCCTGGTGCCGGTGACCGTCGCGGACACCACGCCCACCATGTCCGGGCCCTGCTGGGCCACCATCGTGACCGGTGTCGAGCCCGCCAAGCACGGCGTCTGGGGCAACCACCTGGCCGGCAACCGACTCGACGTCTTCCCCGACTTCGCCACCCGCCTGAACCGCGGCGACCGCCGCCGCACCTTCGTCGCGGCCGGCTGGGACCCGCTGATGATCAACGAGTCCGGCGGCCCGCTGTTCCGCGCTCCCGGCAGGCTCTCGTACGTCGCCCCGGCCGAGGACACCCCCGAGGCCTGGGAAGCCGTCGACGAGGAGGTCACCCGGGAGGCCGTGCACGTCCTCTCCACCGCCGACCCCGAGGCCTCCTTCGTCTACCTCGGCGCCGTCGACGAGACCGCCCACTTCCTCGGCTGCGGCGAGGAGTACCGCGCCTCCATGCGCACCGCCGACGAGCGCCTCGGCCGGCTGCTCGACGCCGTCCGCGGCCGGTCCACCCACGCCGAGGAGCAGTGGACCGTCATCGTCGTCACCGACCACGGACACGTCGACGCCGGCGGCCACGGCGGCCGCAGCGTCGAGGAGCGGACCGCCTGGATCGCCTGCGCCGGGCACGGCATCCCGGCCGGGCCGCCCACCGGGGAGATCCGCCACCCGGACGTCGCCGCCCAGGTGTACGCCTCCCTGCTGCGCCCCATCGATCCGCACTGGACCCTCGACGGGCGGCCCTTCCCGGTGGCCCGGCCGGTGCCCGCGCTGTCCTGACCTGTCGCCGCGCCGTCCGGCGGGTCGGTCCGGTGGGTCCGTCCGGCGGAGCTGCTTCGGAGGTGGCGCCTGCTCCGAGTGCAGCAGGCGGGGCTGCGGCGGGCGCGCGATGGGGTCAGGCTCGATCGCGAGCCCGAGCGGCTATCCAGGGGCCGGGCGGCGGGACGTACGCCTGAAGGTGGAGACGCTACCCCGTGGGTCGGAGTCGAGGCCACGACCTCGTGGTGACGATCCGAAGGTGCCGCCCGGGCCACGATAGGGACACCCGGACGGCGGACGGCTCCGCGGGACGGGTCCGGCGGGGCCGGTGACGGCCCGCCGGGAACCGACACATCGGCACCGGACACGGAGAGGGCAGTCGGACATGAAGGGCATCGTGAGCAAGGTCGCGCTGGGAGTCGCGGGCACCGGCATGGCCGTCGCCGTGGCGGCCGTGGCAGTCGGCCCGCGCGTGTCCGAGTGGTGGGACGGGCGGCACCAGGAGCAGGCCTCGTACGAGAGCGGCTCCCAGGCCAAGGCCGACCGCCGCTCGATGCCGTCCTGGCTGCCGGACAACGCCTCCTCGGTGAAGTACCTGATGTCCACCACGGGCGACGACCGCCTGCTGCGCGCCACCCTCCCCGACGGCCGACTGCCCGCCGGCTGCACCGCCGGCGCGCCGGGGAAGGGGCGGCACCCGATCCCGGTCTCGCTCAGGGCCGGCTGGTTCCCGGAGGACGTCGCGACCAAGGTGTCCGGCACCTGCGGGCACTACGACGTGACCCTGACCGGCAACCAGCTCTTCGCGTGGCAGGACGGCGCGGCCCTGCAGGCGGCCCTGCGGGCCGAGCGCGTCGCCAAGAACTGAGGCCGCCGGCCGGACGCCGGCCCCGGATCAGCCGTCCCGGCCGGGCGTGGAGCGGCCCGCCGGGCACCGGAAGGTGCGGGCGGGCCGTCGTCGTGCGCGCGGCAGCAGACGCGCCGCGCGGCGTACGGCAGAGGCGCGCGGTAGGAGGCGCGCCGCGCGAACCGGGTGGCGCGGAGCACGGGCGGGTGGCCGTCTTCCGCCGGAAGGAGCGACCCGGGCACGCCCCTGCCGTCGTCTTTCCGGCCGGACTGCGATAGGACGGATCGCGAACGAATCCCCGTCATCGCGTCCCCGAGGAGAGCCATGCCAGGACCGACCGTCGGCCCCGGCGGCGACACGTCGACCGCTCCCGCAGCCCCGCCCGGAACCCCCTCCGTCATCGGCCGGGCCGCTGCCGGCCGGGCGACGATCGCGGTCCTGGGCGGCCTCGCCGCCCTCGGCCCGCTCACCACCGACCTCTACCTCCCCGGCCTGCCCGCGATCGCCGAGGACCTGACGGCCGAACCGGCGGCCGTCCAACTCACCCTCACCTCCTCGATGTTCGGGGTCGCGGCCGGCCAGCTCCTGTTCGGTCCGCTCAGCGACCGCTTCGGGCGCCGCCCGCCGCTGCTCGTGGGACTGGTCGTCTACACGGTGTCGAGCGTGGTGTGCGTGCTCGCGCCGGACCTGGCGGTGCTGGTCGCCGCCCGCTTCGTCCAGGGCGCGGCGGGCTCGGCGGGGCTGGTCATCGGGCGGGCCGTCGCCCGGGACCGCTTCCAGGGCGTGGCGATGCTGCGCTTCCTCGCCTCGATCGCGCTGATATCCGGACTGGCGCCGATCCTCGCCCCGATCATCGGTGCCCAGCTGATGCGCTTCACCTCGTGGCGCGGCACCTTCGGCGCGCTGACGGCCCTCGGCCTGCTGCTCGCCCTGGCCGCGTTCGGCGCGCTGCGCGAGACGCTGCCGCCGCAGGCCCGGGACGGCGGCGGGGTGGGCGCGGCGTTGCGGACCATCGGGCGGCTGCTGCGCCGACTGCCCTTCCTGGGGCTGGCGTTGACCAGCTCGCTGTCCTTCGGCGCGCTGTTCGGCTACATCAGCGGGTCATCGACGGTGCTGCAGCAGGTCTACCAGGTCTCGCCGCAGGCCTACAGCCTGCTGTTCGGGCTGAACTCGCTGTCGATCGTCGTCGTGACCCAGCTGAACGGGCGGGTGCTGGCCGCGCGGTTCACGGCGCGGGCGCTGATGCTGGGCGGCCTTGCCGTGGTGCTGGCGGCGGGGGTGGCGCTGGTCCTGCTGACGGGCGTGTGGGACCTCGGGCTGGTCGGGTTCTGCGTGCCGCTCTTCGTGCTGATGGGTGGTCTCGGGGTGGTCCTGCCGAACGCGGCGGCCCAGGCGTTGAGCCTGGTCGAGCCGCGGGTCGCGGGGACGGCCTCGGCGCTGCTGGGGACCGGCAACTTCCTGTGCGGCGCGCTGGTCGCACCGCTGAGCAGTCTCGGCGGACGGCCGTCGGCGGTGCTGCTGGCGGTGGTGGTGCTGGCGTGCGGGGTGCTGGCGCTGCTGGCGTACGTGACGCTGTGCCGGACGGCCACGGCGACGGCGGGCGCCGGACGCCGGACGGACGGCGGGGCAGGGGGAACGGCGAACGGGTGACGGCTGACAGGCCTCGAGGCCCGCCAGCCGTCACCCGTGGCAACTCCCGCTGCCCGGCCTCGACCGTCAGGCGATCGAGAAGTCGTCCCCGTAGACGCTGCCCTGCCCGTACCAGCCGTGCAGGTACACCGTCACGGTGCCGGAGGCGCCGGTGGTGAACGGCACGGACAGCTTGGTCCAGCCGGAAGACCCCGGGGTCCAGGTGCTGGCGGTGGCGCCGCCGCTGACGCCGATGTAGGCGTAGCTGCCCTGCACCCAGCCGCTCAGGGTGTAGCTGGTGTTGGGCTTCAGCGTCACGCTCTGCCCGCACTCACCGGTCTGGCTCGCGCCGGCCGCGGCCTGGAGGGCGTGGGAGCCGGCGTGGACCGGGCTGGAGACCACGCCCCCGCCGCTCTGGCAGGTCCAGGGCGCCAGGCTGCCGGTCTCCAGGTCCCCGTTGACCAGGCCGGTGGACGGGGCGGTCCCGGTCACGGTCAGCGAGTAGCTCGTGCTGTGGCTGCCGGAGGGCCCGGTGGCGGTCACGGTCAGCGGGTAGGTGCCCGGCGCGGCCGCGGAGGTGGTGGAAACGGTGAGCGTGGCGCTGCCGCCCGCGGTGACGCTGCCGGGGCTGACCCCGGCCGTGACGCCCGCCGGCGCGCCGCTCACCGAGAGGCTCAGGCTCTGCGCCGAACCGGCCGTCACCGCCGTCGAGATGCTCGCGGAGGTGGACGAACCGGCCTTGACCGTGCCCGAGCCGGGGTTCACCGCGACCGAGAAGTCGTTGGTCGTGGTCGAGCCGCTGGTGAAGGGCGCGAAGGTGTGGGTGAAGTCCCAGGTGTTCTGGCTGATGCCGGAGCAGGAGTCGTCGCCGCCCTTGCCCGGACACCCGCCGTTGTCGCGCTGGAGCGCCCAGAAGGACAGCGTGTTGATGCCCTTCGACACTGCCCAGTTGTAGACCGTGGCCGCGTTCGCCACCGTGAAGGTCTCGGCCGCGCCGTAGTCGTCGATGCCGACCATCTCGGTGATCCCGATCGAACCCCACAGCTGCGCCGGGGTCTTGGACGGGTAGAGCTTGGCGAGCTGGTTGTACAGGCCCTGCGCGGAGGTCTGGGTGTCGGCCGCCATGTCGTGGGTGGCGCCGTCGTAGTAGTCGAAGGTCATCATGTTGACGACGTCGATCCGCGCGTTGTTGCTGACCGCGTTCCTCAGCACCGCGAGACCGTTGTCGGCCAGACCGCTGGTGGTGGTCGGCAGCGTGTACGAGAACTGGACGGTGCGGCCCTTGGTCGCGGCCCAGTCCTGCACCAGCTTGATGGCCTTGTTCCGGCGGTCGATCCCGGCGGTGTTGGTCAGCGAGTTGTCCTCGATGTCGAGGTCGATCCGGCTGATGTCGTAGGTGGTCACGAGGTTCTCGTAGGCGGCCGCGATCTGGTTGACGTCGGTGCAGCTGTCGGCCAGCTCGGTGCCGGTGTTGTCGGCGGTGTAGCCGCCGAAGGAGGGGATGACGTCCCCGCCGTTGGCCCGGATGGCGGCGATGTCGGAGCCGAAGGTCGAGGAGGAGACCGGCATCGAGGCGTCGCCGTTCCAGTACGGCGTGCAGGAGCCCTTGGTGGCGGCCTGAAGGAAGGCCATGGTCAGGTACTTGGCGCCGGACTGCGAGGCCAGCGTGGCGGGGCTCTGGCCCGTCCAGGCCTCGAAGTAGGGGGCGAACACCCGGCTGGGGAGCGGGGTGGCGGCCTGGGCGCTGCCCGTTCCGGCGGCGACCAGTCCGGCCGAGGCGGCCAGGGTGGCACAGGCCGTCAGCGCGGCCTGGACGGTTCTGCGTAGACGCATGGGTCCTCCAACAGACGTGGTGGGGCAGGACGTTGGGGAGATCGGGCGCGGGTCGGGGCGTCGGCGGCCGTGTGGGGTCGGCCGGGCGGGCCCCGGTCCGGCTCGCGGTGCGGACACGGGGGTGTACGGGTGCCCGCCACTCGCGCGGAGGCGGGCGACGGTGCGCACGTGCGCACGCCGTACGCGGCGGGGGCGGGGCGGAGCGGGGCAGGGCGGTGCCTCAGCCGCCGGTGGACACACCCCCACAGTGCATTCCGGTCGGATCGACATGCATATGGTTGGACTAGACCACAGGTCTGTCAAGCGACCTAACTGTTCGTCAGCATACGGCCCGGGCCGGCGAAGGCGGCGGACGAGCCGGAAAAAACGCCGGTGGCCGCGCACCCGGCGGGCGGGGCGCGGCCACGGCTGCCCGGCGCTCAGGACGCCGGGCGGTTCCAGGGGCTGGACGGTTCTGGGCGAAAGCTCCTACCGCGGCGACGGGCAGAGGGTGGCGCGCAGCGCGTCGTTGATCTTCGCGGCGGTGTCGGGGCCGAAACCCTGCGGGTGGTCGGGCGAGGTGAAGTTCCGATCGGCCAGTTCGACCAGCTTCGCGGTGTCCTTGGGGAACTGGTACATCGACTGGCACTGCTTGCGCGCCTGTTCCACCGCCTGGTCGGGCTTGCCGCCGACGATCGCCGGGTCGATCGCGTTCAGTGCCGCCACGACCTTGCCGGTGGCGTCGGCGTCCGGCTTGGGGGGCAGCCCGGCGTCGGCGGGCGGCGCGGGCTTGGCCGGGGCCGAGGCGTCCGGGCCGGGCGCGGAGGCGCCGGGCGGGGAGCCGGCGGGCGCTCCGGTGGCACCGTCCGCGGCGCCGGTCCCCGACGGTGCGGGGGCTGCGGGTGTCGAGCCGGGCGAGGCGGGCGAGCCGCTCGAGGCGGCGGCCGCGGCGGCGGAGGTGGGGGCACCGGCCGCGGTGGTGGCTTTGTCCGAGCCTGCGCCCGATCCCGAGCTGGAGCAGGCAGCGAGGCTCACCGCGGCGAGTGCCGTGAGGGTGGCGGCGAGGAGACGAGTGCGCATGGGCGCCACACTGTCATGTTCGCGGCGCCGAAGGGAAGGCCCGCCGCCCGGCCGGGGGCGGCGGGCCCTGCCCGCGCGTACCGTCGGATCAGGCGAGCCCGTTGGCCTTCAGCCAGTCCTCGGCCACCGTCGACGGGTCCTCCTTGTCGACCGCGACCCGCTTCATCAGCGCCGTCAGTCCGGCGGTGTCCAGCTTGGCCGACACCGCGTTCAGCGCCGCCGTCGCGGTGGCGTCCACACCCGCCTTGTTGACCAGCGGGGTGACGTTCTGCGCCCCGAAGACGTTCTTCGGGTCGGTCAGCGGGACGAGCTTGTACTGGACGATCTTCGGATCGGTGGTGAACACGTTGCCGACCTGGACGCCGCCGTCCTTGAGCGCGTTCGCCGTGGTGTCGGCGGTGGGCTTCCACTCCTTGAAGGTCAGCCCGTAGACGTCCTTGAACTGCTGCTCGCGGCGGGACTTGAACTCCGGCGGGCCGCCGATGGTGAACTCCCCGGCCTTGGCGGCGAGGTCGGAGATGCTCTTGAGGTTGTACTTGTCGGCGGTCTCCTGCGTGACGCTGAGCGAGTCCTTGTCCTCGGCGGGGGAGGAGTCGAGGATGCCCAGCGAGGCGGGCAGCGCCTTGGCCAGTGCCGCGTTCACGTCCTGGGTGGTGACGGCGGTGGCCCGGGAGTCCAGGTAGGCGAGCAGCGCTCCGTTGTACTCCGGCAGGACGGTCAGGTTGCCGCTCTGCAGCTGGCCGTAGAGCACCTCGCGGCTGCCGATGTTGAACTTCTCCTGGACCTTGACGCCCTTGGCCTTGAGCGCCCGCGAGTAGATCGAGCCGAGCAGGACGTTCTCCGGGAAGTTCGCCGAGCCGACCACGACCGTCGAGCCGGAGCCGCCACCGGCCCCGGTGGCGCCGGCGCCCGCCGCGGAGCTCGAACCGCCGCCGAGCGGGTTGCTGCTGCTGGAGGAGGAGCCGCAGGCCGTGGCGCCCAGGGCGAGCGCGGCGAGGGTGGCGAGGAGGACGGCGCGCCGGCCTCTCTTCATCGTCGACATGGTGACAGTTGTCCTTCCGGAGCGGATGGGGAGGAGGGCCTCAACGGGCCTGGCGTTGGGCGCGCACCCCGGGCGGGAGCGCGAACCGGGCCAGCAGGGCGAAGAACAGCTGGGCGCCGACCGCCAGCAGCACCACCAGCAGGGCGCCGCCCACGGTCACCGCGTACTGGCGGGTGGCCAGGCCGTCGATCACGTAGCGGCCGAGGCCGCCGAGGCCGACGTAGGCGGCCACCGTGGCGGTCGCGATCACCTGGACGGTCGCGGTGCGGAAGCCCGCGAGCAGGGTCGGCGCCCCCGAGGGCAGGCAGACCTGGAAGAGCACCTGCGGGTGGGTCAGCCCGATGCCGCGTGCGGCGTCCCGGACGTCCGGGTCGGTGCCCCGCACGCCCTCGACGGCCGCCACCAGAAGCGGTGGGGCGGCGAGCGCCACCAGCGGGACCAGCACGGCGGTGTCGCCGACCCCGGCGAGCAGCACCGCCAGCGTCACCAGGCCGAGCGTGGGCAGCGCACGGGCGGCGCCGGCCAGCGCGGTGACGGCGGTGACGCCGCGTCCGGTGTAGCCGATCAGCAGACCGAGCGGCACCGCCAGCAGGGCGGCGAAGAGCAGGGCCTCGCCGGAGAGCAGCAGGTGCTCGCTCACCCGGTGCACGATCGAGTCCGGGCCGCTGCGGCGGTCCGGGGCGGAGAAGAAGTCGCTCAGCCAGTCGAGCCAGTTCACGAGCCCGCCCCCTTCTCCCGGACGGCCCACGGCGCGAGCAGCCGCCGCGCGGCCACCAGCAGCAGGTCGACGGCCAGCGCGAGCACGGCGATCAACACGATGCCCGCCACGATCGGGGTCGGGAAGGTCCGCTGGAAGCCGTCGATGAACAGGTAGCCGAGGCCGCCGCGCCCGACCAGCGCGCCGACGCTGGCCAGCGAGATGCTGGACACCGCGGCGACCCGCAGCCCGGCGATCAGGTACGGCGTGGCGGCCGGCAGTTCGACCGCGGTCAGCCGGTGCCACGGCCCGTAGCCCATCGCGGTGGCCGCCTGCCGGACGGCCTCGGGCACGGCGCGCAGCCCGTCCACGGTGGTCGGCAGCAGCACGGCGAGGGCGTAGAAGGTGAGCGGGATCATCACGGTGGCCTGGGTGGCGAGCCCGGTGTACGGGATCAGCACCACGAACACGGCCAGCGAGGGGAGTGCGTAGACGATGTTGAAGACGGCGGAGAGCGGCTGGTACAGCCGGGGGAACCGGGCGCAGGCCAGACCGAGCGGGACGGCCAGCAGCAGGCCGATCAGGACGGGCACCAGGGCGATCAGGGCGTGGTCGGCGAGCAGGTGCCCGAGGTAGCCGAGGTGGTCGCCGATCCAGTACCAGCGGACGATCGGTTCATCGTCCACCGTCGGCTCCGTCCGTCCCGATGTCCTTCCGGGCGGCGCCCTCGGGCCGGTCGGCGGGGGCGAGCGCGGCGAGGATCGCCTCGCGGTTCGCGGTGCCCACCGCCCGGCCCTCGGCGTCCAGCGCCACCGCGACCCCGGCCGGTGAGAGCACGGCGGCGTCCAGGGCGGTGCGCAGGGTGTCGCGGTCCGGGTGGTAGGCGGCCACCGGCTGCAGGCCGGCGGTGACGGCGCCGCGGTCGATCCAGCCGATCGGGCGGAGCTCGTCGTCCAGGGTCAACTCCCAGCCGTCGTACCGGACGGCCTCGCCCAGCGGGCGCAGCCGGACGTCGCTCGCGGGGCGCAGCCCCAGACCGCGCAGGCCCCGGTCGCGGCCGAGGAAGGCGGCGACGCCGTCGTCGGCGGGGGCGGTGAGCAGGGTGTGGGGGTCGGCCAGCTGGGCGATCCGGCCGTGCTCGCGCAGCACCACGACCTGGTCGCCGAGCCGGACGGCCTCCTCGATGTCGTGGGTCACGAACAGCACCGTCTTGTGCAGTTCGGACTGCAGCCGCAGCAGTTCCTCCTGGAGCCCGGCCCGCACCACCGGGTCGACCGCGCTGAACGGCTCGTCCATCAGCAGCACCGGCGGGTCGGCGGCCAGCGCGCGGGCCACGCCGACGCGTTGCTGCTGACCCCCGGAGAGCTGGAACGGATAGCGCTTGGCGGTCTCCGGGGCGAGCCCGACCAGTTCGAGCAGTTCCGCGGCCCGGGCGCGGGCCTTCTTGCGGTCCCAGCCGAGGAGGTAGGGGACGGTGGCGATGTTGTCGATCACCTTGCGGTGCGGGAAGAGCCCGGCCTGCTGGATCACGTACCCGATGCCGCGGCGCAGCTTGGCGGGCTCCAGGCCGGCGACGTCGGCACCGTCCAGCAGGACCCGGCCCGAGGTGGGCTCGATCATCCGGTTGACCATGCGCAGCAGCGTGGTCTTGCCGCAGCCGGACGGTCCGACCAGGACGGTTATCCGACCGGTGGGGACCTCCAGGTCCAGGCCCTCGACGGCGATGGTGCCGTCGGGGTGGCGCTTGCCGGCGCCGTCGAATCTGATCACGGGGTGTTTCCTCGTCAGGGCGCCCCGGGGTGGCGGCGTCTGTGTCGTTCGGTCGTTCGGTCTGTGTCGTTCGGTCGGGCCGTGTGCTCGGGCCGAGGGGTCGGGCTGGTCGGTCGGGGTCGTACGGTCGGGTCGTTCGGTTGGCGGCGGCTCCGACCGCCCGGGCGTTCTTCCGCCCGCGTGGCTGCCCAGCTTCAGACCGGCGGAAACTCTGATCAGACTATGACCTGCGTCATCTCCTGTCCGTGATTTACCGTACGGCACACGCCGTCGAGCCCGGGTCGGCCTCGGCCCGGCACCGGATCCAGCCCGGATCGAGCCGTTCTCCGCCGCGCCGACGGCCAGTCAGTTCACCTCGGGGCGAGCCCCGCGACGGGCTGCCGATCCGCTCGGCCGCACCCCGGTCCCCGACGGCCGCCCGCCCCGGCAGCCGCCGGCCCTCAGCCGCCGGGGCGGGTCGGCAGTCCGGCGGCCGCCCAGCCGACGAAGCCGCCGTCCAGGTCGGTCGCCCGGAGCAGCCCCAGCTCGCGCAGCGAGGCGGCGGCCAGGCTGGAGGCGTAGCCCTCGGAGCAGACCACGATCACCTCGATGTCGTAACCCGTGGCCTCGGGGATGCGGTGACTGCCCGTCGGGTCGAGCCGCCACTCCAGGACGTTGCGCTCGATGACCAGCGAGCCGGGGATCTCGCCCTCGGCCGCCCGCTGCGCCGCGGGGCGGATGTCCACCAGCAGCGCGCCCCGCAACTGCGCCTGGTGCGCCTCCCGGGCCTGCGGGCGGTGGACGCCCTCCCGGGCCCGTGCCACCAGGTCGTCGATCGTGGTCACCACTGCTCCGGTCCTTCCTGCGAGGTGCGGACGAGCCCGCCGGCCCGCAGATCGTAGTGCGCCATGGAGCTGAGCGGGGGCGAGTAGGCGTGCAGGGTGACGGCCGGTCCGGAGGCGGTGTTGCGGACGTCGTGCACGTACTCCGGGCCGAAGGCGCGGGCCGTGCCGGCCGGGACCCGGCGGATCAGCAGGCCCTGGTCCGGGCCGCCGAGGGACAGCTCCTCCAACTCGCCGAGGGCGACGGTGAACGCGCCGCGCGAGCCGCCGTGGTCGTGGAAGCCGGTGGACTGCCCGGGCAGCCAGCTGATCAGCCACACCTCGTGGTCGGCCTCCGCCACCAGGCGCCGGTACCAGCGCTCCTCGGTGGAGAGCCGGACCAGGTGGATCCACCGCTCGGGCTGCTCGGCCAGCTCGCGGACGATGCCGCGCAGGGCCCGCGGGCTCAGCGGGTCGTCGGTGGGCGGTGTCCCGGTGGCGGGGGCCGGGGTCTCGGGGGCGAGGGGCAGGCTCATGGGGCGTCCTCGGGTGCGGCGGGAACGTCGGCGGGGTGCGCCCGGTCCGCGGCGGTGGTGGCGGGTGCCGGTGGTGGCGGGTGCCGGTGGCGGTGCGGCCCGGCGGGGGCGGGTCGGCGGTGCCACCCGGCACCACCGGGCACGGCGCGCGGTTGCCGTCGGGCGGGCGGGAGTCAGAACTGCGGGTACGGGTGCGCGGCGCGGGCCCTGGCGGACGTCACAGGGCGGGACCGGCGGGAAGGGGCAGGGTCAACAGGCACAGATGGAACTCGCCTGGCGTCGCAGGTCGACGTGCAGGCGGCAGACCAGAGTGGTGCCCGATTCCATGCACCGGATCCTTTCCGAGCACGTCGGAGGAAGTCAAGCCGGGACACCGGCTTGTTGCAGCCCGTTCATCCTCGGCCCGGCGGCCCGGCGGCCCGGCGGCCCGGCGGCCGGCGTCCGGCTCCCGGCTCCCGGCGCCCGGTGGCGCGGCCCGGCCGCCGTCGCTCGGACGAGCAGGGAGCGCCGCCCATGAGTGAGAAGCGCACCAGCGGGGTAGATGAGCCTTTCATCCCACCCACGACCGCCCGCGTGTCCGCGTAACGAGATCGCCCCAGACGCGTTACCGCCGACGTATTGTCAGGCCACCGAAGCCCGGCCTACCGTCGACAGACCGCTTTCTACGCACGTAGACCGGCTGTGGTCCCCGCGCGGGACCGCAGGTGAGACCCGCCCCGTCAACCCTCAGACCGCGGGCCCGGCCCTCCGGCCGGACCGCGCAGTTGCGGAGGTACCCATGTCGCAGATCGTCCGTGCCGCGCTCGTCCAGACCCGCTGGACCGGCGACCAGGAGAGCATGATCGCACTCCACGAGCGGTACGCCCGCGAGGCCGCCGCCCAGGGCGCGAAGATCATCGGCTTCCAGGAGGTCTTCAACTCCCCGTACTTCTGTCAGGTGCAGGAGCCCGAGCACTACCGCTGGGCCGAGGCCGTCCCCGACGGCCCGACCGTGCGCCGGATGCGGGACCTCGCCCGTGAACTCGGCCTGGTCGTCGTGGTGCCGATCTACGAGGAGGAGCAGACCGGCGTCTACTACAACACCGCCGCGGTGATCGACGCGGACGGGAGCTACCTCGGCAAGTACCGCAAGCACCACATCCCGCAGGTCAAGGGCTTCTGGGAGAAGTACTACTTCAAGCCCGGCAACCTCGGCTGGCCCGTCTTCGACACCGCCGTCGGCAAGGTCGGCGTCTACATCTGCTACGACCGCCACTTCCCCGAGGGCTGGCGCGCCCTGGGCCTGGCCGGCGCGCAGATCGTCTACAACCCCTCCGCCACCAGCCGCGGCCTCTCCGCCTACCTGTGGCAGCTCGAACAGCCCGCCGCCGCCGTCGCCAACGAGTACTTCGTCGCCGCCATCAACCGCGTCGGCACCGAGGAGTACGGCGACAACGACTTCTACGGCACGTCCTACTTCGTCGACCCGCGCGGCCAGTTCGTCGGCGACGTCGCCTCCGACAAGGAGGAGGAACTCGTCGTCCGCGACCTCGACCTCGACCTGATCGAACAGGTCCGCCAACAGTGGCAGTTCTACCGCGACCGCCGCCCCGACGCCTACGGACCGCTCGCCGAGGCCTGAGGAGCACCGCGATGACCACCCGCGACCCGCACCAGCGCACCGTCATCCGCGGCGGCCTCGTCATCACCGCCACCGACGAGCTCCACGCCGACGTCCTGATCGAGGGCGAGCGCATCGCCGCCCTGGCGGCCACCGGCAGCGCGGCCGCCGGGGCCTGGACCGCCGACACCGTCATCGACGCCACCGGCCACTACGTCATCCCGGGCGGCGTCGACGCCCACACCCACATGGAACTGCCCTTCGGCGGCACCGCGGCCTCCGACACCTTCGAGACCGGCACCCGCGCCGCCGCCTGGGGCGGCACCACCACCATCGTGGACTTCGCCGTCCAACCCGTCGGCGGCTCACTGCGCGAGGGCCTGGACACCTGGCACGCCAAGGCCGAGGGCAACTGCGCGATCGACTACGCCTTCCACACCATCGTCTCCGACGTCAACGACGCCGTCCTCAAGGAGATGGACGCGCTCGTCGACTCCGGCGAGTCCACCTCCTTCAAGCTGTTCATGGCCTACCCCGGCGTCTTCTACAGCGACGACGGCCGCATCCTGCGCGCCATGCAGCGCGGTGCCGCCAACGGCGGGCTGATCATGATGCACGCGGAGAACGGCATCGCCATCGACGTCCTGGTCGAACAGGCCCTCGCCGCCGGGCGCACCGCCCCCCGCTACCACGGCGAGGTCCGCCGCGAGCTGCTGGAGGCCGAGGCCACCCACCGGGCGATCAAGCTGGCCCAGGTCGCCGGCAGCCCGCTGTACGTGGTGCATGTCTCCGCCGCCTCCGCCCTGGAGGAACTCGCCCGGGCCCGCGACACCGGGCTCAACGTCTTCGGCGAGACCTGCCCCCAGTACCTCTTCCTCTCCACCGACAACCTCGCCGAGGAGGGCGCGGACGGCTTCGAGGGCGCCAAGTACGTGTGCAGCACGCCGCTGCGGCCCCGCGAGCACCAGGCGGCGCTCTGGCGCGGACTGCGCACCAACGACCTCCAGGTGGTCTCCACCGACCACTGCCCGTTCTGCTACGTCGGCCAGAAGGAGCTCGGTCGCGGCGACTTCTCGAAGATCCCCAACGGCCTCCCCGGCGTGGAGAACCGGATGGACCTGCTCCACCAGGCCGTGGTGGACGGGCACATCGGCCGGCGCCGCTGGATCGAGATCGCCTGCACCACCCCGGCCCGGATGTTCGGCCTGTACCCGCGCAAGGGCACCGTCGCCCCGGGCGCCGACGCCGACCTGGTGGTCTACGACCCCACCGCGGTGCAGACCGTCTCCGCCGCCACCCACCACATGAACGTGGACTACTCGGCCTACGAGGGCCGCCGACTGACCGGCCGGGCCCGGACGGTGCTCTCGCGCGGCACCGTCGTCCTCGACGGCGGCCGCTGGCTCGGCCGCGCCGGGCACGGCGCCTTCCTGCGCCGCGACACCTGCCAGTACCTGACCTGACCTGACCCCCTCCCCTCCCGCCCCGGGGCCGCGCGGTGCGCGCCGGCCCCGGGCGCCCTCCCCACCCCTCCGGAGCACCCATGGACATCGGCCTCGTCCTGCAGACCGACCCGCCCGCCCGCCTGCTCATCGACCGGATGATCCGCGCCGAGCGGGCCGGGTTCAGCCACGGCTGGACCTTCGACTCCTGCGTGCTGTGGCAGGAGCCCTTCGTCATCTACAGCCGCATCCTCGCCGAGACCGAGCGGCTGACCGTCGGCCCGATGGTCACCAACCCCTCCACCCGCACCTGGGAGGTCACCGCCTCCCTCTTCGCCACGCTCAACGACATGTACGGCAACCGCACCGTCTGCGGCATCGGCCGCGGCGACTCCGCCATGCGGGTCGCCGGACGCCGGCCCGCCACCCTCGACCGGCTCTCCCACGCCATGCACGCCATCAAGGAGTTGGCCGAAGGGCGCACCGTCGAGGTGGACGGCACCGAGATGCACCTGCCCTGGGTGCGCCCCGGCGCCGCGCTGCCGGTGTGGATGGGCGCCTACGGGCCGAAGGCGCTCGCGCTGACCGGGCGCCAGGCCGACGGGTTCATCCTGCAGCTGGCCGACCCGTACCTCACCGAGTACATGGTCAAGGCCGTCCGCGCCGCTGCCGCCGACGCGGGCCGGGACCCGTCCTCGGTCACCGTGTGCGTCGCGGCACCCGCGTACATCACCGCCGACGACTCGCCCGACGCGCTCGCCCACGCCAGGGAGCAGTGCCGCTGGTTCGGCGGGATGGTCGGCAACCACGTCGCCGACCTGGTCGCGCACTACGGCGAGCACTCCGACCTGGTGCCCGACGCGCTCACCGACTACATCAAGGACCGCCAGGGCTACGACTACAGCCACCACGGCCGGGCCGGGAACCCCGACACGGCCTTCGT
Source organism: Kitasatospora sp. NPDC001539 (assembly GCF_040298565.1). NCBI lineage: Bacteria > Bacillati > Actinomycetota > Actinomycetes > Kitasatosporales > Streptomycetaceae > Kitasatospora > Kitasatospora sp. NPDC001539. The sequence goes on from NZ_JBEPAK010000004.1 coordinate 42,596, forward strand.
CCCGGACGGGATCGTCGACCGCTTCTGCCTGCTCGGCCCGGTGGAGGCCCACCGGGCCCGGCTGGCGGAGCTCCGCTCGCTGGGCGTCGACCAGTTCGCCGTCTACGCCATGCACGACGCGGTCGAGAGCACCATCGACGCCTACGGGACGGACGTGATCCCCCACCTCTGATCCCCCACCTCTGATCCACCGCTTCCGATCCACCACCGCCCGATCCGCCACCCGCCCGATCCGCCACCCGCCCGATCCGCCACCGCTGCTGTGCGGCCCCGCCACCGCCGGGCCGCCGCGGCCGGGCCGTCCCGTCCGGGCCGCCCCCGGAACGGCCCTTCCGCTGCTCCACCGAGTGCTCCATCCGCTGATCCCCGCGCATCAGACGGGAGTTGCCCATGACCGACACCGCGACCAGCGGCGGCAGACAGCTGCAGCACCCCGACGGCCGGGTCGAACTCGACCCGGCCGCCGGTGAGTTGCCCGCGAACGGTTTCACCAGCGAGGACCTGAGGCCGGTCCCGGTGCGACGGCGCACCTGGACCACCTACAACTTCCTGGCGCTCTGGGTCGGCATGGCCCACAACATCCCCTCCTGGACGCTGGCTTCGGGCCTGGTCGCGATCGGCATGGACTGGAAGCAGGCGGTGCTCACCATCGCACTCGCCAACCTGGTCGTGCTGGTCCCGATGCTGCTCACCGGCCACGCCGGCACCAAGTACGGCATCCCGTTCCCGGTGTTCGCCCGGGCCTCCTTCGGGCTGCGCGGTGCCAACCTGCCCGCGCTCCTCCGGGCCGCGGTGGCCTGCGCCTGGTTCGGCATCCAGACCTGGATCGGCGGGGAGGGGATCTTCCTGCTGGCGGGCCGGCTGCTCGGCGAACGCTGGCGCACCGCAGCGGAATTCGGTGGCCACCCGTGGACGCAGTGGCTGTCCTTCCTGGTGTTCTGGCTGATCGAGATGGTCATCATCGCCCGCGGGATGGAGGCGCTGCGGCGCTTCGAGAACTGGGCGGCGCCGTTCGTCGTCGTCGGCGCGCTGGCGCTGCTGGTGTGGATCTCCGTCAAGGCGGGCGGGCTGGGGCCGCTGCTCTCCCAGCCGTCGCGGCTCGGGTGGGGCGGCGGGTTCTGGAAGGTCTTCTTCCCGTCCCTGATGGGCATGATCGGCTTCTGGTCGACGCTGTCGCTGAACATCCCGGACTTCACCCGCTTCGGCGGCAGCCAGCGGGCCCAGATACGCGGGCAGGCGCTCGGCCTGCCGACCACGATGACGCTCTTCGCCCTGCTGTCGGTGCTGGTCACCTCGGGCTCCGAGGCGGTCTACGGAGTGCCGGTCTGGGACCCGATCGAGCTGGCGGCGAAGATGGAGAACCCGGCGGCCGTCCTGTTCGCGCTGTTGACGGTCCTGGTCGCGACGCTGTCGGTGAACATCGCCGCGAACGTCGTCTCCCCGGCCTACGACCTGGCCAACCTGCTGCCCCGGTTCGTCAACTTCCGCACCGGGGCGTTGATCACCGGGGTGGTCGGGATCGCGATCTTCCCGTGGAAGCTGATCGCCGACCCGCACGTGTACATCTTCGTCTGGCTGGGGGTCGTCGGCGGCCTGCTCGGCACGGTCGCCGGGGTGCTGATCGCGGACTACTGGGTCCTGCGCCGCACCCGGCTCCGACTCGCCGACCTCTACCGGCCGTTCGGCGCGTACTGGTACGCCGCCGGGTGGAACTGGCGGGCGGTCGTCGCGCTGCTGGTCGGCGGCCTGCTGGCGGTCGGCGGCTCGTACTCGGCCGTCGACGGGCACGGGGTCAAGCAGGGCCCGTTCCCGGTGGACGGGCTCGTTCCCGTCCTCAAGCCGCTCGCCGACTACGGCTGGGCGGTCGGCTTCGCGGCGGCCTCGGTGCTGTACCTGCTGCTCAGTGGGGTGCCGGGCGGCCGGCGGCGGGGACGGGGGCGGCACGCGGCGGATGCCGCCGGCCCGCGCCGGGGGGCTGTCGGGCGGGTGCCGGACGAGGCGCTGACGGACGAGAGCTGAGCGCTCCGCCGGCGGGCCCTCGTCATCCGGCGGACGACGCACCCTTCTGCTCGACCGCGGCCAGGACCTTCGCGGCCCCGTCCTCGGCGGCGAGCGCCTCGGCGACGGCCCGGGCCCGGGCGCGGTAGCGGGGGTCGTCCACGGTCCGGCGGACCGCGGCGGCCAGCCTGGCGGGAGTGAGGGTGCGCAGCGGCACCGGACCGGGGGTGACGCCGAGCCCGGTCAGGCGGGCGGACCAGAAGGGGGCGTCGAGCTGGGCGGGCACCGGGACGGTCGGGGTGCCGGAGCGGAGGACGGCGGCCGTGGTGCCCGCACCCGCGTGGTGGACGACGGCGGCGGTGCGCGGGAACAGCCACTCGTGCGGGGTGTCGCCGATGGTCAGTACGGACTCCGAGTCCTCGGCGGCCAGCCCGCTCCAGCCGGACTGCAGCAGCACGCGCACCCGGGCGATCCGCGCGGCGGCGAGGACGGCCCGGGTGAGCCGCTCGGGCCCGGGCACGACCAGGCTGCCGAAGCCGACGAAGACCGGCGGCGGACCGGCGGCGAGGAACGCGAGCAACCGGGCGGGCGGCTGCCAGTCGGTGCGCTCGGGCGGCCACCAGTAGCCGGCCACGTCCAGTCGGGGGTGCCAGTCGCTGGGTCGGGGGACGACCCGTGGCGAGAAGCCGTGCAGCACGGCCTGGTCGCGCCGGGCGCGGGCGACGCTCAGCGGCGGCAGCCCGAGCTGTCGCCGCAGGGCGCGGACGGCCGGGGCGAACAACTGGTCGGTCGCGGCTTGGACGGCGTGCCCGGCGAGCAGGTTGCCGGGCCCGCCGAGTGACCGGGTGCCGGTGACGGCGGGGGCGAACTCGGCGGTGGGGGAGAGGGGTTGCAGGTGGAGCCCGAGGGTGGGGACGCCGGCCGCCTCGGCGGCCACCTGCCCGAGTGCGCCGGTGGTGCTCGTGGTGAGCAGCAGGTCGGTGCCGAGCGCCGTCGCCTCGGCGATGCCCTCGCCGAGGGCGGGCATGAACCTCCGGCCCAGCCGCAGGAGCTGCAGGACGGCCCGGGGCCCGCTGCCGGCCCGCAGCAGCCGCCGGCCTCCGGCCGAGGCGAGTTCGGCGCGCGGGTCGACCGGCAGCGGGCGGAACTCCAGCCCGGCGGCCCGCACCGACCCGGCGAAGGTGGCGTGGGTGGCGACGGCCACCTGATGCCCGGCCGTGCGCAGGCGGGCACCGAGCCCGGTGAAGGGGTCGACGTCGCCCCGGGAGCCGGCGGCGGCGATCAGGATGCGCATGGCCGCAGTATCGCGACGCGGGCGGTCCGCCGGAAGAACGCCACGCGCGGACCGGTCGGCCGGGCACGGCCGGATCGCAGCACCCCGTCCGGGGCGGCGGAACCGGGCCGCGGACGGCGGCGTCCTTCGGAGCAGAGCGCGCGGGACGGGGCCGCCGCGCCGTGGACGGGAGGGACGGACGGATGAGCATCATCGCGTGGATCGTGCTGGGCCTGGTGGCGGGTGCCCTGGCCAAGCTGCTGCTGCCCGGGAGGGACCCGGGCGGTCTGATCGTGACGACCCTGATCGGCATCGCCGGTTCCTTCGTCGGCGGCTGGATCGCGTCGCACTTCCTGCACAGGTCGATCTCGGCGCGCTTCTTCGACGGTCCGACCTGGGTGTCGGCCATCGGCGGGGCGCTGGTGCTGCTGATCGCCTACCGGCTGGTCTTCGGCAACTCGCGGCGGTGACGCCCCGGTTGCGGACCCCCTGACAGGGCCGGCCCCTTCGGGGGGAGGGGCCGGCCCGTACCTCCGACCTCCGGCGCAGGCCGGGTCAGGAGGAGGTCGACACCTCGGCGACCCAGTCCGGCAGTTCCTCGCGGGCGGCCAGCCAGGCCGACGGGACGTCGGCGAGCCCGGTGCGGGCGGCGACCACCCCGGCGGCGATGGCGCAGGTGGTGTCCGTGTCGCCGCCGCCCGCCACGGTGTGCCAGATCGCCTCGGGCAGCGAGTCCAGGTGCCCGGCGGCGGACCACAGGGCGAACGGGACGGTGTCGGGGGCGGAGATCAGGAGCCCGGAGCCGAGCACCGCGGCCGCGTGCCGGACGCTGGTGCGGTCGGGCATCCGGGCCGCGATCCGCAGGCCGGAGCGGACCTCGCTGTCCGGCAGCCGCCCGGCGATCTCGGTGAGCAGTTCCGCCCGACCGGGGGCGCGCCGGCCCCGGGTGCGGACGGCGAGCGCCGCCGCGAGCGCGACCGCCACCGCCCCGGCGACCGCCTCGGGGTGGAAGTGCGTGGTGAGTGCCTGGAGTTCGGCCTGCCGCACGGTCTCGTCCAGGTCGTCGGCGAACCAGGCGCCCAGCGGCGCCACCCGCATCGCGGCGCCGTTCCCGTACGACCCCTGGCCCTCGAACTGGCTCGAGGTGATGGCGCGCCAGTCCCCGCCGGAGCCGATGCCGCGCAGCACCCGGTGCATCGCCGGACCGTAGTCGCGGTGGTACTCCCGGCCGTACTCCGCGGCGAAGTCCCCGGCCAGCGCGTCCTGCCGGACCTCGCCCCAGGTGATCAGGTGGCGGACCAGGACGAGGGCCATCGCGGTGTCGTCGGTCCAGGGCCAGGGCGCCGGGCGGAGCGTGCGGACGGCCAGTGCGTCGGACAGCTCGTCGATCGGGACGGAGAACCACCGGTCGCCGAAGGCGTCGCCGAGGGCGAGCCCCTGCAGGCTGTCCAGGACCGGGCCGGCCGCTCGCATGTCATCCTCCAGGTGGGGTCGACGGTGTGCCCGCCGGTCTGCCCGGCGGACGGGGCTGCCGGCGACCGGATGCCACCCCGGCCGCCGTCAACGCGTGTGTGGCGTGGCGTCAGTTCCCCTTCAGGCCGCCCAGCACGAGCTTCCAGACGGCCTCGAAGCGCTCGTCGGCCGTCGGCTCGGACCAGGTGGACGCATAGGCCGGGTCGTGGAAGGGGGCGGTGGCATCGAAGACGGCGCGGGAGGTGGCGAGGACGTCGGTGGGCGCGAACTCCTCGCCGTCCACGCCGGCCTGGACGATCTGCGCGATCTGCCTGACCAGGGTGTCGATGTGCGCCGCGACGGTGCCGCTGTTCTCCGCCACCAGCACCATGTAGGTGGCGAACAGCTCCGGGTCGTCGAGCGCCTTCCTCCGCTTGGCCGCGAACAGCGCGGTCAGCCAGCGCCTGAGGCGTTCGGCGGCGGCGCCGCCGTCGAGGGAGATCGTCTCCAGCTCGTGGTGCGCCTGGTCGAGCCAGCGCTGGGTGACCGCCTCGCGCAGGGCGGCCTTGCTGGGGAAGTGCCGGTAGACGCTGCTGTGGCTGACGCCGAGCTCGCGGGAGACGTCCACGACGGTGGCCTTGGCCGGGCCGAACCGCCGGAGGACGTCCTCCGCCGCGATCAGGATCTGCTCGGCGGTGAGTGCGGTGTCCGTGGTCACGGGGAGGGCCGTCCTTAGGGTCGTGCGGTCGGGTGGTGCTCGGGGTGGTGCTCGGTGCCGGACCGGTCAGCGCTCACTGTCCAGATGGGCCATCTGCGCGGCAGCGTACCGGTCGCCGGCGGCGGCACCGGCGGGCACGGCCGCCTCGATCGCGGCGAGGTCCTCCGTGGTCAGCGTGAGGTCCTGCGCGCCGAGCGCCTCGGTCAGGCGGTCCCGGCGGCGGGCGCCGACCAGCGGCACGATGTCCGCCCCGCGCGAGGCGACCCAGGCGATGGCGACCTGGGCGACGCTCGCGTCCTTGGCGCCGGCGACCCGGCGCAGCGCTTCGACGAGCGCGAGGTTGTGGGTCAGGTTGTCGCCCTGGAAGCGGGGGCTGCGGCCGCGGAAGTCGGTCCCGTCGAGCGGACGCTCCGGGTTCCAGTGGCCGCTGAGCAGGCCGCGGGAGAGCACGCCGTACGCGGTGACGCCGATGCCGAGTTCGCGGGCGGCGGGCAGCACGGTGTCCTCGATGGAGCGGGAGAGCAGCGAGTACTCGATCTGGAGGTCGCTGATCGGGTGGACGGCGGCGGCGCGGCGCAGGGTGTCGGCACCGACCTCGGACAGCCCGATGTGGCGGACGTAGCCGGCCTTCACCAGGTCGGCGATGGCGCCGACGGTCTCCTCGATCGGGACCTTCGGGTCGAGGCGGGCCGGGCGGTAGACGTCGACGTGGTCGGTGCGCAGGCGGCGCAGGGTGTAGGCGAGCGCGGTCTTGGTGGCCGCCGGGCTCGCGTCGTAACCGAGCCACTGGCCGTGCGGGTCGCGCTGGGCGCCGAACTTCACGCTGATCTGCACGCTCTCGCGGTCGCGGCCGCGCAGCGCCTCGTGGATCAGCAGCTCGTTGTGGCCCATGCCGTAGAAGTCGCCGGTGTCGAGGAGGGTGATCCCGGCGTCCAGGGCGGCGTGGATGGTGGCGATGCTCTCCGCCTCGTCGGCCGGTCCGTACAGGTCGGACATGCCCATGCAGCCGAGGCCGAGGGCGGAGGTGACGAGCCCGGAGGTGCCGAGCGCGCGCTGTGCGGGACGGGTGGTCGCAGCCATGAGTACTCCAGGGGCGGACGTGCGGCGCCGGGTGGCGCCGGGGCGGTGTGACTCCGGTCTCACCACTGTGACACACTGCGAACAGATTTCAAAGTCTGTTCGCTGTCGTTTGTCGGATGAACGTTGAAACCCGTCCCCGATCGGTGCCGCGCCGCCGCCCGGCGGGGGCCCGACTTCGAAGCTCCGCCTGCGGGGTCCGAGGACGGGCCCTAGCATCGAGCGGACCGGTCGGTGAACGGGTGAGGGGAGGGGGCCGGTGCGCAGAGGTCCGCTCGGCCGGTCGGGCCCCGACCGACCCCGGACCGCCGACCGCGAAGTCCTCTGCCGGGCCGCCGCCCTGGCCGCCGGCCCCGCGGTCACCAGCCCCGCAGACCTCGGCCCCGCGGTCACCAGCCCCGCAGACCTCGGCCCCGCCGCCACCGACCTCCAGCCCGAGGACGCCGCATGATCCGCACGATGGTCGTCGACGACGACGCGCCGGTGCGTCTCGCCCTGGCCGACCGCCTCGCCCAGGACCCGTCCCTGACCGTGGTCGCCGAGGCCGCCGACGGGTTGCGGGCTGTGGAACTCGCCCGGGGCCGACGGATCGACGTCGCGCTGATGGACCTCCGGATGCCCGGGCTCGACGGCATCGCCGCCACCCGGCGGCTGCGCGAACTGCCCGACGGCCCGCGGGTCATCGTGCTCACCACCGCCGACCCGGACGAGTCCGTGTACCGGGCGCTCGCCGCCGGGGCCGACGGCTTCCTGCCCAAGGACACCCCGGCCGCCGAGCTCGCCCGGGCCGTCCACGTGGTCTGCGGCGGCCAGGAGATGCTGCACCCGGCCGCCGTGCTGCGGCTGATCGACCGCTACCACCGCGTCGCCGCGCCCGGGTCGGTCACCGCCCGCAGCCGGATCGCCGGCCTCACCCCGCGCGAGACCGACGTGCTCCGCGAACTTGCCGACGGGCTGTCCAACGCCGAGATGGCGGGCGCGTTGGGCATGCGGGAGTGCACCGTCAAGGCGCACGTCGGCCGGATCCTGACCGCGCTCGGTGTCGGCGACCGCGTCCGGGCCGCGCTGCTCGCGCGGGATGCCGGGCTGATCGCGGACGGCGTCTGACGGCGGGCGCTCGGAAGGGCGGGGCGGGGCGCAGCGTCGGACGGTGTCCGTACGGACGGTTCCCCGGCGGCGGGCCGGGCGGCGGTCCGGGCTTCCCTGAGCCGTCGCGTGCCCCCGGTTGGTACCGCCCGCTGAGCCGCTGTCACCCATCCGGCGTGGAATTGCCGTGCCTTGGCGGTTTGCGCTGCCGAACCCGGGCGGCGGGTCCATGGTGGAGATGGGCGCGATCCGGCGACCGCGTCCGCGCGCCGATCCGGGCCCGAGTGCCGAGCGTCCGCCGCCGTTGTCCGACGGGTGTCCCAGGCCGGGGCCGGTACCGGCACGCTGGGAGCAGGGCCACCTCGCAGGAAACCGAACGGTTCTTCTAGGCTCACATCTCGGCTTCCCTGCGGCGGTCCGGCCTCTGCGCCCGACTCCAGGAAGCCGCCGTGCACGGCGCTCCGGGCGTACCGGGCGCCGGATCGAGCGAGGAGGACACCATGCCAGGCACGCCGCCCAGCCGTTCCACCGCACTTGGGCCAGACGGGCCGTTCCGACCGGCCGTCCATCACCCCGGCCGACCGGTGGGGTCCGTACGGGCCTGGTACCGGGGCGGGAGCGGCCGGCCGGTACGGCCGCTGAATACCGGCGGCGGCCGCGGAGGCGAGCGTTGAGTCCCCAGATCGTCGGGTCGGCGGACGCACCGGGTGCCACCGCCGAACCCGAGCGCGTCCCGGTGACGGCTCCGGTCTCCCCGGGCGCCGACTCCCTCGCCGCTCACGCGACCCCGACCTCCCCCACCTCCGCGCCCGCGACCCCGACTTCCGCCGCCCGGACCTCCGCCGCGCCGGCCTCCACCTCCGCGACCGCGGCGCTGCCCGGTCTTCCGCAGGCGCTCAGCGCCCGAGCCCGCACCCTCGCCGGGGCCGTCCGGCGGCGCTGCGCCGACCTGGCCCGGATCGAGTCGCCGAGCGGGGACGCTCCCAGACTCGACGCGCTGGCCGAGGAGTTGGCGGCCGGCTTCCGGGCCACCGGGGCCACCGCCCGCCGCGAACCCGGGCCGGCCGGTGACCACCTGGTGCTGGAGTGGCAGGGGCGGGACGAGACCCTGCCGCACCTGCTGATCGTCGGCCACCACGACACCGTCTGGCCGGTCGGCACCCTGGCCGACTGGCCGGTCGCCGAGCAGGACGGCCGGCTCAGCGGGCCCGGCGTGGTCGACATGAAGGGCGGACTCGCCGTCCTGGAAGGCGCGTTGGCGCTGCTCGCGGATCTCGGAGAGCGGCCGCACCGCACCGTGCGGCTGGTCGTGGTCTCCGACGAGGAGGTCGGCAGTCCGGACGGGCGCCGCCTGGTCGAGCGCCAACTGCGGGGCGCGGCGGCGGTGCTGGGGTTGGAGCCGCCGCATCCGGACGGCCGGCTGAAGACGGCGCGGCGCGGCAGCACCCGGGTCCGGCTCACCGTGACCGGCCGGGAGGCCCACGCGGGCAACGACGCCCACGACGGGGTGTCGGCGGTGGACGAGCTGGTCGACCAGCTGGTGCTCGTCCGCGGCCTCGCGGGCCAGCCCGGCACCGAGCTCAACGCCGGCCGGATCTGCGGGGGTTCGCGGGCCAACGTGGTGGCCGGCCGGGCCGAGGCGGAGCTCGGCCTGCGGTTCGCCACGGCCGAGGCGCAGCGCCGTACGCTGGACAACCTCGCCCGGCTGACCGCGCTGCGACCCGGCGCGCGGGTGCGGACGGAGGTGCTGTCCAGCCGCCCGGCCTGGCCGGAGCGGACCGGCAACCCGCTGCTGCGGCACGTGCGTTCGCTCGCCGCGGTGCTCGGGCAGCAGGTGGACGGCGCCCCGGCGGGCGGGGCCGGTGACACCAATCTGCCGGGCTCGCGGGGCCTGCCGACACTGGACGGTTTCGGCGCGGTGGGCGCCGGCGCCCACGCCCGGCACGAGTACATCCGGCTGGACCAGCTCGCTCCCCGGATCGCCCTGCTCGCGGCCCTGCTGGCGGTGCCGCTGCCGCGGCTGCGGGACCGCGTGGAGGGCTGAGGCGGCGGGCTGAGTCGAAGGGCTGAGCGGCCTGGCCGGGAAGCCTGGCGGCCGACGGCGCCGAGGGCGGACGGCCGGCGGCAGCGCGCTGACCGATCGCGGCGGCCGGATCGCGGCGGCCGGATCGGGACGAACGGGTCGCGGCCGGCGGATCACGGCCAGGGGGTCGCACAGCCCGTGGATCACGGTCGACGGATCGCAGCTGACGGAGTACGGATCCCGTCGGCTGCGATCCGTTTCCCGTGCGCCCGCCCATGATCCGCCGGTCCCTTGCCATCCCGCGGCCTCGCCACGCACAATGGTACCGACCGAACGGTCAGTCGGTTGGCGTCCGGCGCCGGCGCGGGCCAGCCCGGCGCGGGACAGCGCAGCGGGAACACGAGAGGGGACCGTGGTGACAACAGAGGTGACCGAGGCGATCCCCGCACAGTCGCCGGAGGACCGCTTCGAGGCGGTGATCTCCGCCGAGCAGCGGATCGAGCCCAGGGACTGGATGCCCGACGCCTACCGGGCCACCCTGATCCGCCAGATCGCCCAGCACGCCCACTCCGAGATCATCGGCATGCAGCCCGAGGGCAACTGGCTCACCCGCGCGCCCTCGCTGCGCCGCAAGGCCATCCTGCTCGCCAAGGCCCAGGACGAGGCCGGCCACGGCCTCTACCTCTACGCCGCCGCCGAGACCCTCGGCGTCGACCGCGCCGAACTCACCGAGAAGCTGATCAGCGGCCGCCAGAAGTACTCCTCGATCTTCAACTACCCCACCCTCACCTTTGCCGACGTCGGCGTGATCGGCTGGCTGGTGGACGGTGCCGCGATCTGCAACCAGGTCCCGCTCTGCCGCTGCAGCTACGGCCCCTACGCCCGCGCCATGGTGCGGATCTGCAAGGAGGAGTCCTTCCACCAGCGCCAGGGCTACGAGCTGCTGATGACCCTGATGCGCGGCACCGAGGCCCAGCGCCGGATGGTCCAGGACGCCGTCGACCGCTGGTGGTGGCCGTCGCTGATGATGTTCGGGCCCCCGGACGCCGACTCGCCGAACACCGCCCGCTCGATGGCCTGGCGGATCAAGCGGCACACCAACGACGAGCTGCGGCAGCGGTTCGTGGACATGACCGTCCCGCAGGCCGAACACCTGGGCGTCACCCTCCCCGACCCCGAGCTGCGCTGGAACGAGGAGCGCGGCGGCTGGGACTTCGGCGAGCCGGACTGGTCCGAGCTGACCAGGGTCATCCACGGCCAGGGCCCCTGCAACGCCCAGCGGATCGACCGCCGACGGGCCGCCCACGAGGACGGCGCCTGGGTGCGCGAGGCGGCCGCCGCCTACGCCGCCAAGCGCGGCGCCGAGCAGCACACCGAACAGGAGAGCGGAAAGTGACCGAGCCCAAGGCCGGGTCCACGGCACAGCCCACGGCCGGATCCCCGGCAGCGCCCACCGCCGGGGCCAAGGCGGCCTGGCCGCTGTACGAGGTGTTCGTACGCCCCCGGCGCGGCCTGAACCACGTCCACGTCGGCTCGCTGCACGCGTCCGACGACCGGATGGCGTTGCTCGCCGCCCGGGACCTGTACACCCGCCGCAACGAGGGCGTCAGCCTCTGGGTGGTCCGCTCGGACGCGATCACCGCCTCGACCCCGGACGAGCGCGACCCGTTCTTCGAGCCCAGCGGCGACAAGGTCTACCGCCACCCGACCTTCTACGACATCCCCGAGGATGTCCCGCACATCTGACGGGGGAGCCACCGTGCACGACCACACCGCGTCCACCGAGGACGACCACGTCTACCTCAGCCTCACCGACGCCACGCCCGGCCCCGAGGGCGAGGGCCGCTGGGCCTACGGGACGGGCTTCGCCGACCCGCTGCTCGGCGTGGACACCGCCCTGCCCGCCGGACTGGACGGCGCCGACCTCGCCGCCTACTGCCAGATGCTCGGCGACGACGCCCTGATCCTCGCCCAGCGGCTGATCGAGTGGTGCACCCGGGCGCCGGAGCTGGAGGAGGAGGTCGCGCTCGCCAACCTCGGCCTCGACCTGCTCGGCCAGGCCCGCCTGCTGCTCACCCGGGCCGGCCAGGCGGACGGCTCCGGCCGTACCGAGGACGACCTGGCGTACTGGCGGGACGAGCACGAGTTCCGCAACGTCCGCCTGGTCGAGGCCCCGAACGGCGACTTCGCGTACTCCGTCGCCCGGCTGCTGCTGTTCGCCACCGCCCGCGGCGCCCTCTACGAGGCGCTGGGCAGCCACCCGGACCCGGTACTGGCCGCGGTCGCCACCCGGGGCGTCAAGGAGCTCGCCTACCACCGCGAGTACGCCACCGCCTGGACGCTGCGGCTCGGCGACGGCACGCCGCACTCGGCGGAGCGGATGCAGGCCGGGCTGGACGCGGTGTGGCCGCTGCTGGAGGAGCTGTTCACCGGGCACCCGGTGGAGCTGAGGGTCGGCGTCGACCCGGCGGAGCTGCGCGGACCCGTGCTGCGCTCGCTCGGCGCCGTCATCGCCGAGGCGGGGCTGACCGTGCCGGACGTCCCGCCGCTGGCCACCGTGCTCGGCCGGGCCGGCCGGGACGGGGTGCACACCGAGGCGCTCGGCCCGTTGCTGGCCGAGCTCCAGGTGGTGGCCCGCGCGCACCCGGGGGCGACGTGGTGACGGGCACCGGGACCACCACCCGCGACCTCGCCTGGTCGGTCGCCGCGGCCGTCCCGGACCCGGAGCTGCCCATGCTCACGCTGGCGGACCTGGGCGTGCTGGCCGACGTCGAGGTCGACGGCGCCGACGGCGCGGTGACCGCCTGGCTCACCCCGACCTACTCCGGCTGCCCGGCCGTCGCCGAGATGGCCGCCGACGTGGACCGCCGACTGCGCGCGGCCGGGTACCCGGAGGTCCGGGTGCGGCTGCGGCTGGACCCGCCGTGGTCCACCGACCTGATCACCCGCGAGGGCCGCCGCAAGCTCGCCGAGGCCGGGATCGCGCCGCCGCGCCCCGGCTCGGCTGCCGCCGCCGGAGGTCCCGTCCCGCTCACCCTCGGGCCCGCCCGCACCGGAGCCGCCGCCGTCCCGGTGCCCTGCCCGCAGTGCGGCGGCACCGACACGGAGGAGCTGTCCCGCTTCGGCTCCACCGCCTGCAAGGCGCTCTGGCGCTGCCGCGCCTGCCGTGAGCCCTTCGAACGCGTCAAGGAGATCTGAATGCCCGCCGCCTCTCCAGCCGCCTCCGCAGCGTCCGGGGCGTCCGCCACGTCCCCGGCCCCTGCCGACGCCGTGGACGCGCTCGACGCCGTCGACCCGCTCGACGCCGTGGCCGCCGTACGACCGGCGCGCCGCCCGGCCTTCCACCGGCTGCGGATCGACCGGGTGGAGCGGCTCTGCGACGACGCCGTGGCGGTGACCTTCGAGGTGCCGGACGAGCTGGCGGCCGAGTACGCCTTCCGGCCCGGGCAGACCCTGACCCTGCGCAAGGTGGTGGACGGCGTCGACGAGCGCCGCTCCTACTCGATCTGCGCCCCCGTCGGCGGCCCGCTGCGGATCGCCGTCCGGGAGGTGCCCGGCGGGCTGTTCTCCCGCTGGCTGGTGCGCGAGGCCCGGCCCGGCGAGGAGGTGGAGGTCCTCACCCCGTCCGGCCTCTTCACGCCCGAGCTCGGCGTCCCCGCCGACCACGTGCTGCTCGCGGCCGGCTCCGGCATCACCCCGATGCTGTCGATCGCCGCCTCCGTCCTGGCCGCCGACCGGCGCTCCACCGTCACCCTGCTCTACGGCAACCGGCGCAGCGACACCGTGATGTTCGCGGACGAGCTGGCCGACCTGAAGGACCGCTACCTCGACCGGTTCCAGCTGGTCCACGTGCTCTCCCGGGAGACCAGGGACGCCGAACTGCTCAGCGGCCGACTGGACGGAGAGCGGGTGCGGGCGCTGCTCGCGGCGCTGGTGGACGTGGGCGGTGTCGGGCACTGGTGGCTGTGCGGCCCGTTCGGCATGGTCGCGGACGCGAAGGAACTCCTCGCCGACCTGGGCGTGCCCGGTGAGCGGGTGCACCAGGAGCTGTTCCACGCCGAGGACGAGCCGCTCGCCGAGCGCGACGAGGACGGGGAAGGCGCGGACGGCGACGCCCTGGGCGGCAGCGGAGAGCGCAGCGAGGTCACCGTCGTCCTCGACGGCCGTGGCAGCACCCTCACCCTGCCGCGCGACCGCTCGATCCTGGACGGCGCCCAGCGCTCCCGCCCCGACCTGCCGTTCGCCTGCAAGGGCGGCGTCTGCGGCACCTGCCGTGCGCTGGTCACCGAGGGCGAGGTGGACATGCGACGCAACTTCGCGCTGGAGGAGAAGGAGCTGGCGGCCGGGTACGTCCTCACCTGCCAGGCCCGCCCGGTCACCGACCGGGTGACGGTCGACTACGACCGCTGACCGGTCCGCCGAGGGAGCCGGCGCCCGGCAGGGTCCCTCGAACGGGAGCTGCCGGGCGGCCGGGACTCAGACGGCGACGGCGGCCCTCCCGGGCCCGGCCGGTGCCGACCGGGGCCCGGCCGGTGCCGTCCCGGGCTCCTTCGCCGGGTCCCCGAGCAGTTTGACCAGGTCGTTGACGGCGGCGCGCCCGGCCCGGTTGGCGCCGATGGTGCTGGCGGACGGACCGTAGCCGACCAGGTGGACGCGCGGGTCGGCGGTGGCGCGGGTGCCGGTGAGCGCGATGCCGCCGCCGGGGGAGCGCAGGCCGAGCGGCGCCAGGTGGCCGACCTCCGGCCGGAATCCGGTCGCCCAGACGATTGCGTCCACCGCCAGCTCCTGGTCGCCCCAGGCGACGCCGTGCTCGGTGAGCCGGTCGAACATCGGTCGGCGGTGCAGCGCGCCCAGCTCCTCGGCACGCCGGTAGGCGACCGAGGGGCCGAGGCCGGTGACGCTCACCACGCTGCGCACCGGCAGGCCCAGGCGGACCCCCTCCTCGACCCGGGCGACCACCGCGCGTCCGTACTCGGGGGTGAACGGGCCGTCGTGGTACACGGGTTCGGAGCGGGTGACCCAGACCGTCTCGCCGACCGCCGCGACCTCGGACAGCACCTGGATCGCCGAGGCGCCGCCGCCCACCACCAGGACGCGCCGACCGGTGAACTCCTCGGGGCCGCGGTAGTCGGCGTAGTGCAGCTGGCGGCCCGCGAAGTGCCCCGGGTAGTGCGGCAGGAAGGGGCGGGTCCAGGTGCCGGTGGCGTTGACCAGCGCGCGGGTGGACCAGGTGCCCCGGTCGGTCTCGACCAGCAGCCGGGAGGTGGGCAGCTCCGACTCCGCGCGCACCGCGCGCACCGAGACCGGGCGTACGACCGGGAGCGCGTGCCGGGCCTCGTACGCCGCGAAGTACCCCGGCACCACCTCGCGTGCGGGTGCCTCCGGGTCGACCGGTGGCAGTTCGGCGTCCGGGAGGTCGTGGAAACCGTGCACGGTGGCCATCCGCAGGGACGGCGAGCGGTGGGCCCAGGCGCCGCCGGGCGAGGCGTTGCCGTCGAGCACGACGAAGCCGCCGTCGACGCCCTCCCGGTGCGGGGCGAAGCCGCGGCGGCGCAGGTGGTAGGCGGCGGACAGACCCGCCTGCCCGGCGCCCACCACCAGGACGTCCACGCGTTCGGGGGCGGCGCCGGACCCGGCACCGTTCGTTGCACCGTAAACAGTCACGCCGGTGAAACATCCCGGCGGCAAGGACTGTTCCCCGGCGTCAGGCGATGGGGGAGATGACCGCGGCCGTGCCGTAGGCGCAGACCTCGGTGCCGACGTCCGCCGCCTCGGTCACGTCGAACCGCATCATCAGCACCGCGTTGCCGCCACGCGCCTTGGTCTGTTCGACCAGGCGCTGCATCGCCTCGTTGCGGCTCTCCACGAGGGTCTTCGTCAGCCCGCGCAGCTCACCGCCGATCAGCGACTTCAGCCCGGCGCCGATCTGGCTGCCGAGGTGGCGGCTGCGCACGGTGAGCCCGAACACCTCGCCGATCACGTGGTCGACCCGGAAACCGGGGATGTCGTTGGTGGTCACGACCATGACGTCGGCGTTCGGGCCCTGCCCGCCGCCGTACTCGTTGATGTCAGCCATGCCGCCCATCCTGCCGGGGTCCTGCGTCCGGGTGAGGCAGGCACGGCCAAGGGTGGCCGAGAAGGCCTCGAGAAGCTGGATCAGACCGGTGATCGGGCGGCCGAAAAGCCGTACCGTAGCCCCATGGGCGAGCGAAACGATCATCCGCAGGGGCCGGGCGCGGCGGAGTACTCCGGCGCGTCGGAGATCGAGGCGACGGTGGTGCTGGGCCTGCGGATCACCGACTGGCCGGCACTGCGCGCGGCCGCGATCAGAGCCGTCGAGGACCTGGACTTCGCGGGCGTCGACCCGGCCGGCCAGCGCCGCGAACTGCTGCGCGAGGTGGCCGAGGACGCCAACGCGGCGCTCGGTGCGCTGCTGCACCCCGACCGGCTGGTGGCCGTCATCCCGGGCGTCGAGGCGATCGGCGGCACCCTGGAGATCAGCGTCACCGAGGACTTCACACCGGATTTCGCCGACCTGTTCCCGCTCGACGGCGAGGACGAGGACGGCGGCGCGGGCGCCGACTGGACGCTCACCCCGCGCACCGCCTGCCTGCTGCACGCCCAGCTGATCGGCCTGGGCGACGCCGCGTACGACGACCTGGACGAGCACGGGGACGACCCGGTGGTCGACGACGAGGACGCCGACTGGACGGTCTTCGCCCGGCTGCCCCAGCGCACCTGGCACCTCCACCGGGGCTGGCGCCGCGCGATGGCCCGGGCCTTCGACGACCTGGCCGACGACCTCGCGCTCGGCGAGTGGCCGCTGCCGCGCTGCCTGGCCGAGGAGATCGCGCTGCGGATGGCGCTGGTGGACGCCCGGGCGCTGCTGGGCTCCCAGCCCGAGTCGGTGGCCGACATGATGGGCGACCTGCCGGCCGACCTCTACGACTACGACTGGGACGGCTGCCACGACGAGCTGTTCGGCGTGTACGGACCGGACGAGGGGGACCCGGAGCTCAGCGCGGAGCAGCGCACCGAGCTGCTGCTGGCGGCGACGCACCCGGAGGGGTGGTTCCTGACGTACGAGGACGCGGAGGAGCGGGACCCGCAGCGCGGGTACCGGCGCTGAGCGGAGGCCGGGCGGCGGCGTCGGACCGACCGGGCGGTTAGGCTGCGGGCATGTCCGATACGTCTCATGTGACCGGCATGTCCGCCTCCTCCGGCCCCTCCGGCCCCGCCGAGGCTTCCGGCGCGTCGGGCGCGTCCTCGCAGGAGCCGGGCGGGGAGGAGTCGGCGCTGACCCGGATCGCCCTCGGACTGGGCGGTGTGCAGGCGGCTCAGCGCGGGCGCACGGCGGAGGCGCGGGCCAGTTTCGAGGCGCTCTGGGACGCGCTGGGAGAACGGGACGTGTTCCACCGCTGCGTCCTGGCGCACTATCTGGCCGATCTGCAGGAGGACCCCCGGGCCGAGCTGGAGTGGGACCGGCGGGCGCTCGCGGCTGCCGACTCGCTGACCGCCGAGTGCGCCCGCACCTACGAGTCGGCCCACCAGGTGCGCGCCTTCTACCCGACGCTGCACCTCAACCTGGCCTCGGACCACCTCAAGCTCGGTGAGCCGGAGCGGGCGCGCGAGCAGCTCGAACGGGCGGTGCGGAGCCTGGACGCGCTGCCCGCGGACGCCTACGGCGCGGGCATCCGGGCAGCGGTGGACGAACTGCGGCAGCGGCTGCGCTGAGGTCCCGGGGCGCGGCGGACGGCCGGGCCGGGTGGTCCTCGGCGGCGGTTCGGCGGTGGTTCGGCGGTGGTTCGTGCGCGGTCCGGGGCGGTCCGGAGCGGCCGGGGGCGGACCGGGGCGGGCGGCGGGGGGCTGGCATCCTGGACGGGTGACTTCTCCGTACGACGCCCCAGCGCTCGACTCCCCGGTGGCCGACGCCCCGGCCCCCGTTCCCGCTGCCGCCGAGGACGTTCCGGCGCCCGCCGACTCCGCTGCTCCCCAGGGCCGCGACGCGCGGCCGCAGTACGTGCTGCCGCTGGTCGTCCGGTTGGAGAAGGCCACGCCGCCGGGGCGGACGGACGCGCTGGAGACCTCGGCGCGGGCGGTGCTCACGCTGCTCGCCGACCCGAGGGTGACCGAGGCGGACGGCGAGTGGGCGGAGCGGGTCACGGCGTGGGAGGACGCCCGGATCCGCAAGGTCGTCCGGCGGGCCCGCGGCGGCGAGTGGCGCCGCGCGGGGGAGCTGCCGGGCGTCACCGTGCGGGGACGGGAGGCGGAGGTGCGGGTGTTCCCGCCGATCCCGCTGGACGGCTGGCCCAAGGAACTCGCCAAGCTCCAGGTCTCCGGGACGGACCTGGAGGAGACGGCCGAGGTCGGGGCGCCCGAGCCGGGGCTGCCGGTGCTGTGGCTCAACCCGGAGCTGGAGATGAGCGCCGGCAAGACGATGGCGCAGACCGGGCACGCCGCCCAGCTCGCCTGGTGGCGGCTCGACGACGCGCAGCGCAAGGAGTGGGCGGAGTCCGGGTTCGCGCTCGCCGTCCGGACGGCCCCGGCCGAGGCGTGGGCGGATCTGGTGGGCAGCGGTCTCCCGGTGGTCCAGGACGCCGGCTTCACGGAGATCGCACCGGGGAGCTGCACGGTGATCGCGGACCATCCGGCGCTGCGGTGACGCCGGCCGGCTGACGACCGGCGCCGGCTCGCGGCCGGCGGGCCCGCGAACCGGGATCGCGGATCGCGCCGGGCAACCGGACGGCCCGTAGAGCCGTAGAGCCGGAGAGCCGGACGGGCGAACAGGCAACGGTCGCCTGTTCGCCCGTCCGGCGCCCGTCCGGCGCCCGTCTCCCCCCGTTCGCTACGCGCCCGGGCCCTCGTAGCGCCGCATCGCCCGCAGCCCGCCGTACACCGCCGCGGTGGTCCAGAGCGCCATGATCAGCAGCGCGGTCCAGTGGCCGTAGTGGACGCCCGGCTCGGTCGCGGTGCGCATCGCGTACAGTCCGGCGCGGTCGGGCAGGAACTGGGCGGCCTCCCGGACGCCGGGAACCGCGGTCAGCCAGGTCGTGCCGAGGAACACCATCGGCGTGAGCAGGCCGAGCGCCGCGCTGAAGTTGCCGAGCATCGCGGTCAGTCCGAGGCAGAGCAGCACCATCATCGGGTGGTAGAGCACGCCGGCCAGGAAGCTGCGGCCGAGGCCCGGGGTGGACAGGTCCAGCCCCGCGGTCTCCCGGACGGCGAGGAAGGATCCGGCCGTCGACACCAGTCCCACCAGCAGGCCGAGTCCCGCGCCGAGCGCGAGCTTGGCGCCGTAGAGCCGGTCGCGCCGGGGCACGGCGGTGATCGAGCCGCCGATCATCCGGGTGTTGAACTCCTGCCCGATCAGCAGGATTCCCAGGCAGGCCAGGGCCACGTGCCCGAACAGCAGTCCGTAGTAGATCCCCCCGGCCGGGTCCTCGCCGGGGGTGTGGTCCTTCGCGCCGTAGACGGCGTTGACGGCCGCGGTCACCCCGACGGTGACCACCACCGAGGTCAGCGGCGCCGCCCACTGGGAGGGCAGGGTGGTGAACTTGATCCGTTCGGCGCGCAGGGCGTTGCCGAGGCTCATTCTCGTTCTCCTTCGATCGGTCGTCCGCCCGCGGTCAGCCGGCCCGTCGAACGGCCCGCAGGCCGCCGTACGCCGCCAGCGCCGTCCAGAGCGCCATGATCAGCAGTCCGGTCCCGTGCCCGTACGCGACCTGCGGGTCGTCGGCGTAGTGCAGCGCGTACTGGCCGGCCCGGTCGGGGAGGAACTGGACCACCCGGCGGACTCCGGGCACGCCGGCCAGCAGCGGCGAGAGCAGGAACACCGTCGGGCCCAGCAGGCCCATGGCGGCGGTCAGGTTTCCCAGCAGCGCGGTCGCCCCGAGGCAGAACACCACCAGCAGCGCCGGGTACAGCACTCCGGCCACGGCCGCCCGGGCGAAGGCGGGGCCGTGCCAGGCGCCGGGCACGGTCGCCGCGTACCCGGCGAAGGCACCCGCCGTGCCGAGCGCGCCCGCCCCGAGCCCGACCAGCGCGCCCACGGCCAGCTTGGCGCCGTAGAGCCGGCCCCGCCGGGGGACGGCGGTGAGCGAGACGTCGAGCATCCGGGTGTTGAACTCCTGGCCGAGCAGCAGCACACCGAAGGCCACCAGGGCCGCCTGGCCGAAGTTGAGACCGTAGAAGACGCCGACGCCCGGGTCGTCGGTGATGGAGCGGTCCCTGCCGCCGAGGACCGCGCCGACGGCCGTGGTGGTGCCGACGGCGAGCAGCACGGCGAACAGCGGTGGGAGCCAGAGCGAGCGGAGCGTGGTGAGCTTGATCCGCTCCGCCCGGAAGGCGTCGGCGGCGGACGGCCGGGCGCTCATGCGGCGGCCCCCGCGCGGTACTCGACGCTGTCGGCGGTCATCCGCATGAACGCCTCCTCCAGGGAGTCCTGTTGGACCGCGATCTCGTACAGCACCACGCCGGCGGCGGCGGCCAGCGCCGCGACCCGCTCGGGCTCGGCGCCGGCCACCTCCCAGGCGCCGCCGTCGACCTCGACGGCGTCGAGGCCGTGGCCGCCCCCGCCGAGCAGGGCGGCGAGTTTGGCCGCGTCCACGGCGCGGACCCGGACCCGGGTGCGGCCGTGGCGGTCGATGAACTCGGAGGTGGCGGCGTCCGCGAGCAGCCGGCCGCGACCGATCACCACCAAGTGGTCGGCGGTGAGCGCCATTTCGGTCATCAGGTGGGAGGAGACCAGCACCGCCCGGCCCTCGGCCGCCAGGTCGCGCAGCAGGGTGCGGATCCAGCGGATGCCCTCCGGGTCCAGGCCGTTGACCGGTTCGTCCAGCAGCAGCACCGGCGGATCGCCGAGCAGGGCCGCCGCCACCCCGAGGCGCTGGCGCATCCCGAGCGAGAAGCCCCGGATCCGGCGCTCGGCCGCCTCCGTCAGCCCGACCTGGGCCAGCACCTCGGCGACCCGCCGCCGCGGCAGGCCGTTGCTCGCGGCGATCCAGCGCAGGTGCCCCCGCGCCGTCCGGCCGCCGTGCAGGGCGTGGGCGTCCAGCAGTGCGCCGACCTGCCGCAGCGGCGTGGCGAGTTCGGCGTACGGGCGGCCGCCGACCAGGGCGCGTCCGGCGGTGGGGCGGTCGAGGCCGAGGACCAGCCGCATGGTGGTGCTCTTCCCGGCGCCGTTCGGGCCGAGGAACCCGGTCACCACGCCGGGCCGGACCTCGAACGACAGGTCGTCGACGACCCGCCGGCCGTCGTACTCCTTGGTCAGGCCCTGGATCTCGATCACGGCCGCCTCCCTCCTCGCGGTGGTCACCGTCCGCGGCCCGGACGGTGGTCCCATTCGACCGGAGCGGGCGGCCGGGCGGATCCCGCCGGGGCGGGGACGCGACTCCCTCCGGGGAGGGAGCGCCCGGCAACCCCCGGGGGACCCGGCAGCGCCGGCGAGCTGGCAGGATGGCCCGATGCCACGTCAGACCATGTTCCGGCTCCGACCGCGCCGGGGCGGACGGCCCGGAGGCACGCCGCGCAGGGCCCTCGCGCCGCTGGTGGCCGGTGCCACCTACGCCCGGCTGCTGCACCTGCTGGTCGGGTGGATCTTCGCCGGCGTGATCCTGATGATCTATCCGGGGACGTACGACAAGACCCTCGGCACGATCCTGGTGCAGGCCGTCTCCCTGGACGTCGTGCTCCTCGTGCTGGTCGCGCTCGTCCCCGCCGCGCGCCGGGCCGAGGGCGTTCAGGCGCGGCTGCTGCTGGTGCCCGACCGCGAGGAGGACATCGGCGTGGAGCCCTCCCGCACCTGGACCGACCGGCGGCGCACCGCGGGCTGGTTGGTCGCACGGGTGGCCCTCGGTTCGGCGGTCGGCTTCGCGATCGTCCTCGGGCTCGCGCCGGCCTTCGACCTGCTGACCGGGCCGGACGCCCTCCGGTACCTCCCGCTGGCCCCGCTCCTGGCGTTCGGCTACGGCTGGCTGGCGGTCTGGGCGGGGCGCCTGCAACTGGCCATGGCCGCGCGGCTGCTGGGGCCGTCACCGGCGGAGCGGCTGGCGGAGGCGGAGCTGCGGGCCGAACGGCTGCTGGAGCGCAACCGGTTGGCCCGCGAGCTGCACGACTCCATCGGCCACGCGCTGACGGTGACGGTCCTCCAGGCCGGTGCCGCGCGGGAGGTCGGGGACGCGGCCTTCGTCGCCAAGGCGCTCGAAGTCATCGAGGAGACCGGGCGGCAGGCCATGGAGGACCTCGAACGCACCCTCGTCCTGCTGCGCGAGACCCCGGCGGGAGCCGCCGGCGGCGCGGCCACCGAGCAGCCCGGCGTCGAGCAGCTCCCCGCGCTGTTCGACACGGCCCGCGCGGCCGGCAACCCGGTCGAGGCGCGCATCGAGGTGCCGACCGGCGCGCTGCCCGGAGTGCTCTCCCGGGAGTCCTACCGGATCGTCCAGGAGGGCGTCACCAACGCGCTCAAGTACGCGCCCGGCGAGCCGGTCGACGTCCGGATAGCCGTCCGGGACGGCCGGTTGGAACTGCGCTGCGCCAACCGCCTGGCGCCGGCGGCGGGGCGGGGCACGCCGCGCAGGGGCGGCAAGGGGCTGCGCGGCATCCGCGAGCGCGCCACCCTGCTCGGGGGCGAGGCCACCGCCGGGCCCTCCGCCGACGGGGACGGGGCGTGGGTGCTCGACGTCCGCCTGCCCCTACGCTTGGGCTCGTGACGAACGATCTTGGAAACGGCCGGGGGAGCGCGGCGAGCAGCCCGACCGACATCCTGCTCGCCGACGACGAGGACCTGGTCCGGGCCGGGATGCGCGCCGTCCTGGAGGCCCAGGGCGACCTGCGGGTGGTCGGCGAGGCGGCCGACGGCGCGCAGGCGGTGGCACTGGCCCGCGCGTTGCGACCGCAGGTGGTGCTGATGGACGTCCGGATGCCCGTCCTGGACGGCCTGGCGGCCACCCGGGAGCTGCTGCGACCCGACGGGTCGGGGCAGCGGCCGCCGCGGATCCTGGTGGTGACCACCTTCGAGAACGACGACTACGTGTACCAGGCGCTGCGCGCGGGCGCAGACGGGTTCCTGCTCAAGCGCTCCCGCCCGGCCGAGATCGCCCACGCGGTGCGGCTCGCGGCCGCGGGCGAGTCGCTGCTGTTCCCGGCCGCCATCCGCCGCCTGGCGGCCGGGCACGGCAACCCCGCCGCCCGGGCTGCCATGACCCGGGCGGCACTGACCGAGCGCGAGGCGGAGGTGCTGCGGCTGATGGCGCGGGGGCTCAGCAACGGGGAGATCGCCGAGCGGCTGTTCCTCGGGGTGCAGACGGTGAAGACGCACGTCAGCAGCGTGCTGGCGAAGCTCGGCGCGCGGGACCGCACCCAGGCGGTGATCGCGGCGTACGAGTCGGGGTTCGTCGAGCCCTCGGAGTGACGGCTCGGGATCAGGCCGGGTAGGCGTGGGCCTGGGTGGCCTTGACCGAGGCCCAGACCGTCGCCCCCGGAGCCAGCCCCAGTTCCGCGACGGCCGCCGGGGTGAGGTCGGCGGCCATCGGCAGGCTCCCGGCGAGCTCGGCGCGCACCTGGTCGCCGTGCAGGTCCAGGCCGGTGACCCTGAGCTGCCACAGGTTGCGCGCGCTGGACTGCGGCCGGTCCCGGTGCAGCGTCACGGCGGAGGGCGGGAAGGCCACGAAGGCCGGGCCGCTCAGCTCCTCGGTGGTCACCACGACCGTGCCCTCCGGCAGGGTGACCCGGGTGCCCTCGGCCCGGCCCTGGTACAGGTTGAGGCCGACCAGACGGGCGATGTAGTCGGTGCGCGGCCGCCGGGCGACCTCGGCCGCGGTCCCGGACTGCACCTCCCGGCCGTCCTCGATCACCACCAGCCGGTCGGCCAGCACCATGGCGTCCAGCGGGTCGTGCGTGACGAGCACCGCCACCGCCTCGAACTCGGCCAGGTGGCGGCGGAGCCGGGCCCGCACGTCGAGCCGGGTGCGGGCGTCCAGCGCGGCCAGCGGCTCGTCCAGCAGAAGCAGCCGGGGCCGGACGGCCAGCGCGCGGGCGAGTGCCACCCGCTGGGCCTGCCCGCCGGAGAGCCGGCCCGGGCGGACCGAGGCGTGCTCGGCCAGGCCCATCCGGTCCAGCCAGGCCGCCGCCTCGGCCCTTGCCTCGCGCTTGGGGCGGCCCTGGCAGCGCGGCCCGAAGGCGATGTTGTCGAGTGCGCTGAGGTGCGGGAACAGCAGGTAGTCCTGGAACACCACGCCGACCGGCCGCTCCTCCGCCGGGGTGTGCAGGCGCCGGGCCGGCTCCTCCAGCACCCGGCCGTCCAGGCGCAGGTGGCCGCCGGTGAGCGGGAGCAGTCCGGCGAGGGCGCGCAGTGCGGTCGACTTGCCGGCGCCGTTCGGGCCGAGCAGTGCGATCACCTCACCGGGGGCGGCGGTGAGGGCGAGGTCGAGGGTGAACGCGGCGCGGTCGACCCGGAGGCGGGTGTCCAGGGCGGGACTCGGGACGTCCTGCGTGCTCGAGGTGCTGAACGTGCTCATCGTCGTCATCGACTCCGGGTTTCGGCTCTGCGCTGGCGGTGCGGGAGGGGGCAGGGGCTGGTTCCGGGGCCGGCTCCGGAGCGGCCGCCGAGGCGCCACCAGGGGGCCGCCGCCGGGCCGGGGCCGCCGGGGCCGCTCGGACCGCTAGGGGGTGGACATCCAGCGGTCGCGCAGGCCGACCAGGACGGCGACCGAGACCGCCAGCAGGACCAGGGACAGGGCGATCGCGGCCTCCGGGTCGGACTCCATGGCCAGGTACACGGCCAGCGGCATGGTCTGGGTGCGGCCGGGGAAGTTGCCCGCGAAGGTGATCGTCGCACCGAACTCGCCGAGCGCCCGGGCCCAGGCCAGTACGGCTCCGGCGGCGATCCCCGGCGCGATCATCGGCAGGGTGACCCGGCGGAACGCCGTCAGCCGGGACGCCCCCAGCGTCGCGGCCGCCTCCTCGTAGCGCGGGTCGGCGGCCCGCAGCGCGCCCTCGACGCTGATCACCAGGAAGGGCATCGCCACGAAGGCCTCGGCGATCACGACGCCGGCGGTGGTGAAGGGCAGGGTGATGCCGAAGGCGGAGTCCAGCCAGGAGCCGACGATCCCGCGCCGCCCGAGCACCAGCAGCAGTGCCACGCCGCCGACCACCGGGGGCAGCACGAGCGGCAGGGTCACCAGCGCCCGGACGACCCGCCGACCGGGCAGCTCGGTGCGGGCGAGCAGCCAGGCCAGCGGGACGCCGAGCACCAGCGAGACCGCGGTGGCGGCGGTCGCGCAGATCAGCGACAACCGCAGGGCGTCCCAGACGGCGTCGCTGGTGAGCTGCTCGGACAGGCCGCTCCACGGCGCCCGGACCAGCAGCCCTGCCAGCGGCAGGATCAGGAACACCAGGCCGACGAGTGCCGGGAGCAGCAGTGCGACCGGCAGGCGGTGCGCGCCCGGGCGGCGGCGCGGCAGGACCGGTTCGGGTCCTGCCGTCGCCGGCATGTCCAGGCCCGAGGAGCCGTCGCGGGCGGTGGTGCGTTCCCTCACGGTGCCTGGAAGCCCGCCGCGGTCAGCACCTGCTTGGCCTCGGGGGACTGGATGTACGCCACGAAGGCGGCGGCGCCGTCCTTGTTCGGGGCCTTGGCGAGCGCGGCGATCGGGTAGTCGTTCACGGCCTTGTCGGCCTCGGGGAAGTCCACGCCGTCGATCTTCGCAGCATCAGAGCGCACATCGGTCCGGTACACCAGCGAGGCGTCGACCTCGCCGAGCTCGACCTTGGTGAGCGCGCCCTTGACGTCCTGCTCCAGGGTGACCGGGGTCAGGTCGAGGCCCGCGGCCTTCAGCGCGGTCTGGGCGGCGGCGCCGCAGGGCACCTCCTTCGCACAGAGCGCGACCTTCACGCCGGAGGCGGTGAGGTCCTTCAGGCCCGCGATGTGCTTGGGGTTGCCCTTGGGCACGGCGATGGTGAGGGCGTTCTTCACGAAGGTCCTCGGCTCGCCGCCGGCACCGCCCGCGTCGGTGACGGTCTTCATGGTGGCCGGGCTCGCGGCGGCGAACACGTCCGCCGGGGCACCGGAGTTGATGCTGGCGGCGAGGGCGGAGCTGCCGCCGAAGTTGAACGTGACCTTGGTGCCCGGGTTGGCGGCCTCGAACTTCTTGCCGAGGTCGGTGAAGGTCTCCTTGAGCGAGGCGGCGGCGAAGACGGTGACGGAGCCGTGGGCCTTCGGGACGCTGCCGGTGGCGCTGCCCGTGGCAGCCGTGCTGCCGGCGCTGTTCGCGCTGCCGCCCGCAGCGGAGGAGGAGCCGCCGCTGCCGCAGGCGGTGGCCCCGAGGCCGAGGACGAGGGCCGCCGCGGCGGCGACGGCGAGTCTGCGGCTGGCGTGGGTGCGGGTGCTCATCGGTGCTTCCCCTCCAGGGTGCGCGCCGGAAGGGGCGCGGGGCGGGCCGCAGGTGCGGCCATTACGGCGATCATAGTGCCGCAAATGCGAGTGATAAATCCCCTGTCGCTTTGCACAGACGGGCTGCGCCGAGGGGCTCGGGGCCGCTGTGGGAAGGCTCAAACGGCGCAGGCCGTCGGGGGCCGGTCGGTTCGGCCGGAGGCGCCGGAGGCTCGGGCCGGCGGCGCCGGCGGGCGGCGGTCGGGCGCGGTGGCAGGTCGCGGCCCGGCCGGGAAAACCCGTCGCGTCGGGGCCGGCCAGGGGGACAGAGTGTTCGCAGCCCGGCCGTACGGCCGTAGCGCGGTCGTGCCGGGCGGGCCCAGTGAGCGAGCCAAGGGGGAGGAGCCCGCATGTCCACACTTCGAGTCACCGCCGAGAGGCTCGTCATCCTCGAGCACCCGAACGCCGACGCGCTGGAGCTGGCGCAGGTCGGCCTCTACCGCGCGGTGGTCGCCAAGGGTGCCTACCGGAGCGGTGACCACGCCCTCTACATCCCCGAACAGGCCGTCCTCCCGGCGGAGTTGATCGGCGAGCTCGGGCTGACCGGCAAGCTGGCCGGCCCGCGGGCGGACCGGGTGAAGGCGGTACGGCTGCGCGGGGAGCTCTCCCAGGGCATCGTCTGCCGGCCCGCCGCCCTCGGTGACACCGATCTGGCCGCGGCCGCGGAGCGGGGCGAGGACTTCGCCGAGCTGCTCGGCATCGTCAAGTGGCAGCCGCCGGTGCCCACGTCGATGAGCGGCGAGGTGGTCGGCGCACCGGACCTGCTGCCCTGGGTGGACGTCGAGAACCTCAAGCGCCACCCCGACGTCTTCGAGCCGGGTGAGCCCGTGGTGCTCACCGAGAAGCTGCACGGCAGTTGCTGCCTGGTCACGTACACCGCCGCGACCGGCGAGGTGCAGGTGTCCTCCAAGGGGATCGGCGCCCAGGGGCTGGCCCTGGTCGAGGACGGGCGCAACCTGTACTGGCGGGCGGTGCGCGCGTACGACATCCCGGCGGTGGCGGCCCGGCTGGCCGAGGAACTGGGCGCCGAGCGGGTGGGCATCTTCGGCGAGGTGTTCGGCGAGGGCGTCCAGGACCTGACGTACGGGGCCTCCGCGCGCAGCGGGCGGCCCGGGTACGCCGCGTTCGACGTCTCGGCCGTGATCGACGGACAGCTGACCTGGCTGCCGGCCGCCGAACTGCTGGGGGGCGAACTGCCGTTGGTGCCCGAGCTGTGGCGCGGGCCGTTCGACACCGCCACCGTCCTGGAGCACGCCCAGGGCGAGGAGACCCACTCCGGGCGCGGACTCCACCTGCGCGAGGGCGTGGTGATCCGGCCGGTGGCCGAGCGCTGGAGCCCGGTGCTGGGCGGGCGGGCGATCGCCAAGGTGGTCAGCGACGCCTACCTGACGCGCAAGGGCGGCACCGAGTTCGAGTGAGCGGGGAGGGCGCCGAGTTGGAGTGAGCGGGGGCGGCGCCGAGTTGGAGTGAGCGGGGGCGGTACCCGGTCCGAGTCAGCGCGAGGGACGGGAGGGCGGGTGCGCGTGGTGCGCACCCGCCCTCCGGCCTCCTCGCCGCGCTTCCGCGACTGAATACCCGTCAGTAAGGTTGAGGGGTCGCCAGCCCAGAAGGAGTGCCGATGACCACCGCAGCCGCCATACCCGGACCGGCCGGGAACCCGCTGGTCGGATCGCTCTTCGACCTCACCCGCCGTCCGCTGCGCACCTACCTCGCGGCCCGTCGCGACCACGGCGACGTGGTGCGCTTCCAGGCCGGCCCGCCCGGTCTGCGCGCCGAGTTCTACGGCGTGTTCTCACCCGACGGCGCCCACCAGGTGCTCGGCAGCGAGGCGGCCAACTTCCGCAAGGAGCACGACTTCTACGACGAGCTGCGGATCAGCGTCGGCAACGGGCTGCTGACCAGCCAGGACGGCGAGTACCAGCGCCAGCGCCGGTTGATCCAACCGCTGTTCACCCGGCGCCGGGTCGACGGCTACGCCGACGCCCTCGCGGAGGAGGCGCAGGCGCTCACCGAGCGGTGGCGGGCCGTGCCGGGCGGGGTGGTGGACGCGGCGGAGGAGATGTCGCGGTTCGCGCTGCGCGCGGTGGCGCGGATCCTCTTCGGCGCCGACGTGGAGGAGGCGGTGGAGGTCGTGAACCGCAGCTTCCCGGTGCTCGGCGAGTATGTGAAGGACCGCGGCTTCGCGCCCGTCCGGCTGCCGCGCGGCTGGCCGACGCCCGGCAACCGGCGCGGCGCCGAGGCGCAGCGGGCGCTGTACGGGATCTGCGACCGGATCATCGCCGAGCGGGCCGCGCGCGGGGGCGGCGACGAGGACGCGGACGACCTGCTGACGCTGCTCGGGCGGGCCCGCGGCGAGGGCGGGGAACGGCTGGATCCGTCCGAACTCCGGGACCAGGTGCTGGTGTTCCTGCTCGCCGGGCACGAGACGACCGCCACGTCGCTGGCCTTCGCGCTGCACCTGCTGGCCAAGCACCCGGAGCAGCGCAAGCTCGCACAGGAGGAGGCGCGGACCGTCCTCGCCGGGCGGGCGCCGACGGCGGCGGACCTGGAGCGGCTGCCGTACGTGACCCGGGTGCTGAAGGAGGCGATGCGGCTCTTCCCGGCGGCGGCACTGGTCGGGCGGCGGGCGGTGGAGGAGACGGTCATCGACGGGTACGTCATCCCGGCGGGGGCCCAGGTCATGGTCGCGCCGCTGGTCACCCACCGGCACCCGGACCACTGGGAGGAGCCGGAGCGCTTCGACCCCGACCGCTTCCTGCCGGAGGAGGAGAAGGCGCGGCACCGGTACGCCTGGTTCCCCTTCGGCGGAGGTCCGCGGGCGTGCATCGGGCAGCACTTCTCGATGCTGGAGGCGGTGCTGGCGCTCGGGGTGCTGCTGCGGGACTTCGAGGTGGAGGTGGTGGACCGGCGGGTGGCGCTCACCATGGGCATCACCCTGCGGGCGGCGAGTCCGATGCGGGTGCGGGTGACGGCGGTCGGCTGACGGCGGTGCGCCGACGCCGGCCCCTCGGCCGGGGGCCCGTCGGAAGGACGCCCCCGGCCGGCGCCGGACGGGCGAGGCGAACTCCCGTCCCCGGCTTGGCCAGTGACCAATTGTGCATGAATGACTGCGAAGAGTGAGGCGGCGAACTAGGATGCGATCCGTGTCACAACCGCTTCGGTTGGGCCGGGACCGGCTCCGACCGGGCGTTCGGAGTGCCGATTTCCGGGGAGAGCGGCATGGCGGATCACAGCGGACGGTGCCCGGCGGGGCGCGGCGACGAGTTCGGGCCGGCTCCCGCCGAACGCCAGTACGCGGAGGACTTCAACCGAGTCTTCACCGACCTCCTGCCGCGGCTCCACCACGCGGCCGCGACGCTCACCGGCAGCCCGCTCGCGGCCGGCGACGTCGTCCATGACGCCTATCTGCGGATCGCCCGCCGCCCGGAGCGGTTCCTCGGCCATCCCCAGCCCTACGCGTACGTGTTCACCACGATGACCAACATCCTGCGCGACCAGTGGCGTCGCGAGCGCCGCCGGGTGCCGCTGCCGGAGGTGCCCGAGCAGGCCGAGCCGGCGGAGGCCGGCCGCTCCGCGCCGGATCCGCAGTCCGGCGGGCTGGCCGAGCTCCAGGCGCGGTGGGAGGTGGTCCGGCTGCTCGGCTTCCTGACCGCCAAGCAGGCCAGGGCGGTGGTGCTGGTGGACCTCGACGGCTACTCCGTCGACGAGGCCGCCGACCTCCTCGGCCTGCACCGCAGCACGCTGGCCGTGACCCGCCGCCGCGCCCACCGCCGGCTGCGCGCCGTCCTGGAGCAGGAGCGCCGGCGCGGTTCCTGAGCGTCGGCCCGGTTCCTGAGCGCCGGCGCGGTTCCTGAGCGCCGACCCGGTGCCTGAGCGCCGGGCGGACGGCGTCCGGACGGAACCAGGACCGGGCGCCGGCCGCGACACCCGAGGAAGCATCCGACCCGTCCCTGACGTCCCGACGCACCGAACTGACGGCAAGTCGGCCGATGCGCCACCCCGGCCCGTACGCTGAAAATCGTGATCACGGACGACGACCACCGCCTGCGCGCCCTGGCCGAGGACGGCCGCTGGCCCGAGCTGCTCGCCGCCTACCGGCAGGGCCGGGCGGCGGCCGTCGCACAGGCCGGGGAGCGGGCCGCCGCGGCCCTGACCGCGCCGCTCGGCCACCTGATCGCCTACGCGGCGCCGCCCGAACTGGCCGTCCGGTTGTTCGACGCGGACGGTGGTGAGGGGACGGCCGCGGGCGTGGCCGACCACGACGCCGGTCCGATCTGGGAGGTGCTGGCGACCCGGCACTCCTGGCTGCGGCTGTCCCCGCTGCTCGGCCCGGCCCCGGTGCGCCGCCTGGTCGCGCACACCCGGGTGCTGCTCGGCGAGGACCTGTCGTACGGGGCCGAGCCCGACCCGGAGGGCGTACCGCTGCGGCTGGAGCCGTGGGAGGCGGCGGGCTGGGACGAGGCCTCCCGGGTGCGCGAGTACCTGCCGGGCGGGGGCGCGCGCAGCGCGGTCCTGACGCTGCCCTCCAGCCGGGAGGGGTTGGGCGAGGTCGAGCTGCCGGGGCCGGGCCCGGGCGCCCGGCTCGGCGGCCAGCGGGTCACCCGGGCGCTGGCCGAGCTGTCCGCGCTGGCGCCCTGGGCGGAGGTGGTCTGCGTACGCGGCCAGGCACCCTCGGCGGCCGCGGTGCTGGCCCGGGGTCGGCGGGTGGTCGGCGGGTACCTGCCGTTCGCGCTCGCGTACCCGGCCCTGGTGCAGGCCGCCGCGGTGGGCCGCACCCAGGGCGGCGCGCACGGGCGCCTGGGGCTGTGGCGGGCCCTGGGCGCGATGGCCGGCTCGGACGGTCCGGACCGGGCGGAGGTGAACGCCCTGGTCGCGCGGATGCGCTGCTTCACCTGGCAGGAGCCGGCGGCCGGGCTGCGCCACCTGCACCTCGCGCTGGAGGACCCGGCGAGCGGGGTGGCCTGGGCGGTCAGCGGCTCGCAGGACTTCTGAGGCTCCCCGCCCGGTGGCGGACCACCGTGGGAATCCCCCGTGGGAAATCCCCGGCCCGGCGCCGTTTCCGGGGTTGGTGCGGCGCCGAGCCGGGGAAGCGGGGTGGGGCCGGGCCGCTCAGGCGCCGGTGGACGCGGTGGACGCGGTGGATGTGGTGGACGCGGTGGACGCGGCCGGCGCCGGGGCCGCCGCGGGAGCCGCCTCCGGGGAGGGCGCGCCGCTGCCCGGGGCGTCGGGGGCCGGGTGGCCGTCGGGTGCGGGGTCGGCGTCGGGGCCGGGGTGGGCGTCGTGCGCGTCGACCAGGGTCCGTTCGTCGAAGGGCAGTTCGCCGCCCAGCACCCGGCGGGCGCGCTCGGTGTCCAGCTCCCCGGTCCACTGCCCGATCAGCACGGTGGCGACGGCGTTGCCCGCGAAGTTGGTGAGCGCACGCGCCTCGGACATGAAGCGGTCGATGCCGACGATCAGGCCGACGCCGTCCACCAGCGCCGGCTTGTGCGACTGCAGCCCGCCCGCGAGGGTGGCCAGCCCGGCGCCGGTGACCCCGGCCGCGCCCTTGCTGGCGATCACCATGAACACCAGCAGCGACACCTGCTCGCCGATCGACATCGGCTTGTCCATCGCCTCGGAGATGAAGATCGAGGCCATGGTGAGATAGATCGCGGTGCCGTCCAGGTTGAAGCTGTAGCCGGTCGGCACGGTGATGCCGACGACGGGGCGGCTGACGCCCAGGTGCTCCATCTTGGCGATCAGGCGGGGGAGCGCGCTCTCCGAGGAGGAGGTCGAGAGGATCAGCAGGAACTCCCGGCCGAGGTACTTGAGCAGTGCGAACACGTTGATCCCGGCGACCAGGCGCAGCAGCGCGCCGAGCACCACGACGACGAAGAGCGCGCAGGTGACGTAGAAGCCCACCATGATCACGGCGAGGCTCTTCAGGGCGGCCGTGCCGGTGGCACCGACCACCGCCGCCATGGCGCCGAAGGCGCCGATCGGCGCGACCCACATGATCATCGACATGATGCGGAAGACCAGCCGCTGCAGGTGCTCGATCCCGCGCAGGACCGGGGCGCCGACCGGGCCCATCGCCTGCAGCGCGAAGCCGGCCAGCAGCGCGACCAGCAGGGTCTGCAGCACCTTGCCCTGGGTGAGGGCGGAGAACAGGGTGTCGGGGATCATCCCGAGCAGGAAGTCGGTCGTCGACTGGGCGCCGCCGGCGGCCGCCTGGGCGTGGCCGGACTTGGCGAGCGCGGCGGTCAGGTGCAGGCCGCCGCCGGGCTCCAGCAGGTTGCCGACCGCCATGCCGATGGCCAGCGCCACGGTGGACATGGTGAGGAAGTAGCCGACGGCCAGTCCGCCGACCTTGCCGACCTGCGCCGCCTTGGTGACCGAGCCGATGCCCAGCACGATCGTGCAGAAGATCACGGGGCTGATCATCATCTTGATCAGGTTCACGAACCCGGTGCCGACCGGCTTCAGCTCGACGGCGAAGCCGGGGGCGGCCAGTCCGACCACCACGCCCGCGACCACGGCGGCGATCACGGCGAGGTAGAGGTAGTGGGTCCGGTCCTGGCGTCTGGGTCCCCCCGCCGTTGCGGCTCCAGCGATCGACATCTGCGGCTCCTTCGCCCTGCAGTCCTGGCGGCCCCGGGTGGTGGGCCGCTCCGACTATGGGCGCGGGCGTGACGCGGGTCACGTTTGCGTTCATAGAGTTCACGGCGGGCGGGGGTGCCACGACCCCTGGGAGCCCCGGAGGGCGTGGTGCACACTGGCAGGCATGTCCGTGCCCGCCGCCTCCCACCGCCCTCGCCGCCGGTGGCCGCTCCCGCCACCCCTGCCGCGGCTGCCGCGCCGGCTGGTCCGCAGTCTGGCCGGGCAGCTGTTCGTCGTCCAGGTGGTCATCGTGGCCGCCGTGGTCGCGGGCGGCGCGGTGCTCGCGTACCTGTTCACCGCCGAACGCACCGAGGACGCGGCCCGCCGCGAGGTCACCTCGGTCGCCCATGCCGTCGCCGACTCGCCGTCCGTCCGGTCCGCCGTGGCCGGGCCCGACCCGACCGGGCTGCTCCAGCCGTACGTCGAGCGGGTGCGCCAGGACACCGGGGTCTCCTTCATCACCGTCATGGACACCGACGGGGTGCGCTGGACCCACCCGCTGCCCGAGCAGATCGGCAAGCGCTACCTCGGGCACATCGACTGGGCGCTCGCCGGGCAGACCCGCAGCGAGACCTACACCGGCACGCTCGGCCCGTCGGTGCGGGTGGTCACCCCGGTCTGGGACGACCGGCACCGGGTGGTCGCGCTGGTCAGCGTCGGGCTGACCCTGGAGTCGATCTCCGCACAGTTGAGCGGTCCGCTGCTGGCCCTGGTGGGTGTCGCACTGGCCGCCCTGGCGCTCGGCGGGGCGGGCACCTACCTCGCCAACTCCCGGCTGCGGCGGCACACCCACGGCATGGGGCCGGACGAGCTCAGCCACCTCTACGAGTACCACCAGGCCACCCTGCACTCCGTGCGGGAGGGGCTGATCCTGCTCGACCGCTCGAACCGGGTGGTGCTGTGCAACGACGCCGCCCGCGAACTGCTCGGCCTGCCGGACGGCCTGGACGGGCGGCCGGCCGCGGAACTGGGCCTGCCCGAGGCCCTGGTGGCGGCCGTGCTCGGCGAGGCGCCGGTGCGGGACGAGGTGCACCTGACCGCCGAGCGGGTCGTGGTGCTCAACACCTCCACCATCGGCACCGGCCTCGGCCGGGTGGTGACCCTCCGCGACCACACCGAACTCCAGTCGCTGAGCGGCGAGTTGGACTCCGTCCGGGGATTCACCGAAGCCCTCGGGGCGCAGGCGCACGAGGCCGCCAACCGGCTGCACGCCGTGGTCTCGCTGATCGAACTCGGCCGCCACGAACAGGCGGTGGAGTTCGCGACCGCCGAACTCGAACTCGCCCAGCAGCTCACCGACCGGGTGGTCGCGGCGGTCAGCGAGCCGGTGCTGGCCGCGCTGCTGCTCGGCAAGGCCGCGCAAGCGGCCGAGCGCGGCGTGGAGTTGACCCTCACCGAGGACAGCCGGATCGACGACGGCGTGCTGCCGCCCGGCCTCCCCGCCCGGGACCTGGTCACCGTGCTGGGCAACCTGATCGACAACGCGGTGGACGCCGCGATCGCCGGAGCCGGGCAGAGCCCCGTCCCGCCGGAGGTCACCGTCACCGCGCGGATCGACGGCGAGGACCCGTCGTCCGCCTGCCTGCTGCTGCGGGTCGCCGACACCGGGGCCGGCATCGACCCCTCCGCCGTCCGGGACGTGTTCCGGCGCGGCTGGAGCACCAAGCAGGACGGCCGCGGACACGGCCTCGGGCTGGCGCTGGTCGCCCAGGCGGCCCGGCGCAACGGCGGCACCGTCGAGGTCGGACGGGAGCGCGGCGCGGTGCTCACCGTACGGCTGCCGCTGGCCGGCCGCGCCCGGGAACCGGAAGGAGCCCCGGCGTGACGGCGGCCGACGGCGCCCGGGCGGGGATCTCCGTCCTGGTCGTCGAGGACGACCCGGTGGCCGCCGCCGCGCACACCCTCTACGTCGAGCGCGAGCCAGGCTTCCACGTCGCCGGGACGGTGCACAGCTGCGCCGACGCCCTGCGCTTCCTGGAGCGGGCGCGCGCCGCGGGCACGTCCGTCGACCTCACCCTGCTCGACCTCTACCTGCCGGACGGTCACGGCCTGCAGCTGTGCCGCACGCTGCGCGCGGCCGGACACGGCACCGACGTCATCGCCGTCACCTCGGCCCGCGACCTCGCCATGGTCCGGCAGGCCGTGTCGGCAGGGGTCGTCCAGTACCTGCTGAAACCGTTCAGCGCGGCCGCGCTGCACGACCGGCTGGAGCGGTACGCCCGCTACCGGGACAGCCTGGGCCGGGCCGGGGAGGCGACCGGGCAGGAGGAGGTCGACCAGGCGTTCGCGCTGCTGCGCACGCCCGAGCGCAGCACCCTGCCCAAGGGGCTGAGCGCGCCCACGCTGGACACCGTCGCCTCCGTGCTGCGCGAGGCCGCGACCGGGCTGTCGGCGGCGGCCGCGGGGGCGGCCGCCGGGGTCTCCCGGATCACCGCGCGGCGCTACCTGGAGCACCTGGTGGACACCGGGCGGGCGGTGCGGGAGCCGCAGTACGGGAGCGTCGGGCGGCCGGAGCTCTGCTACCGCTGGACGGGGCGGCCCTGACCGTACGGGACGGGTGGGCGGGGCCCGAGCGCGTCGGCGCCGAGCGGTCCGGGCGCGGGGCGTGACCTCGCGGCGCTCGGCTCGTTGACCGGGTCGGGGTGGTGTCGCCGGCACCGAGGTGAGGTTCACCCTCTCGGGTGGATCTGGCGGCCCACCGGCTTTCCGCCAGGTCAAGGTCGGTAAGGTCAGGCTTACCTAACTTCTTCTGGGGGTTCGCCTTGTCGCTCGCCGCCGTACCCGCCCAGGACGCCTGCGGGGCCGCCACCGGGGCACTGCCCGCCGGTGAGGCCATCCTGCGCCGCCAGCGCGTCCGCGAGTCCGCCGCCCGGACGTACGCCCGCTCCTTCCCGATCGTCCCGGTGCGCGCCAACGGCATGACCGTCGAGGGCGCCGACGGGCGGCGCTACCTCGACTGCCTCTCCGGCGCCGGCACCCTCGCCCTCGGCCACAACCACCCCGTGGTGCTGGAGGCGATCCGCCGGACCCTCGACAGCGGCGCCCCGCTGCACCTGCTCGACCTCGCCACCGCCGAGAAGGACGACTTCACCAGCGCGCTGTTCGAGAGCCTGCCCGCGGAGTTCGCCGCCCGCGCCCGGGTGCACTTCTGCGGACCGGCCGGGACGGACGCCGTCGAGGCCGCGCTCAAACTGATGCAGACCGCCACCGGCCGCGCCGGCGCGCTCGCCTTCACCGGCGCCTACCACGGCATGACCGCCGGGGCCCTCGCCCTGACCGGCAACGTCGCCGTCAAGGAACCGCTGCCCGGCGGCGGCGAGGTCGTCCGGCTGCCCTACCCGTACGGCTACCGCTGCCCGTTCGGCGTCGGCGGACAGGCGGGCACCGACCTCGCCGCGACGTACGTGGAAAGGCTGCTGGACGACCCCTCGGGCGGGGTGGTGCCGCCCGCCGCGATGATCCTGGAGGCCGTCCAGGGGGAGGGCGGAGTCGTGCCCGCGCCCGACGGCTGGCTGCGCGAGATGCGCCGGATCACCGCCGAACGCGCCATCCCGCTGATCGTGGACGAGGTGCAGACCGGCGTCGGGCGCACCGGCGCCATGTGGGCGGTGGAGCACAGCGGCGTCGTCCCGGACGCCATGGTGCTGTCCAAGGCCATCGGGGGCAGTCTGCCGCTCGCCGTCGTCGTCTACCGGGAGGACTACGACGGCTGGCGGCCGGGCGCCCACACCGGCACCTTCCGCGGCAACACCCTCGCGATGGCCGCCGGGGCCGCCACACTGCGTCACGTCGTCTCGCACGGGCTGGCCGAGCGGGCCGGGGTGGTCGGCGCCCGGATGGCAGCCCGGCTGCGGGAGCTCTCCGCCGAACTGCCGGTGATCGGCGACGTGCGGGGGCGCGGACTGATGCTCGGCGTCGAACTCGTCGACGCCGCCGCCGAGGCCGACGCCTGCGGGGCCCGCCCGGCGGACCCGGCGCTCGCCGTGCGGGTGCGGGAGGCGTGCCTGGCGCGCGGCCTGATCGTCGAACTCGGTGGACGGCACGACGCGGTGCTGCGGCTGCTGCCGCCGCTCACCATCACCGACGAGCAGGTGGCCGCGGTGCTCGACCGGCTGGCGGACGCCATCGCGGCGGCCTCGGCGCCCTCGGCGGTGGCGGTGGGCGCGGCTCCCGGGGCGGCCACGGGGGCGGCCGCGCGAGGGCGGGCGTGACCGCCCCGTCCGGCCCCGCGGCCGAACCGCCGGGCGGGCCCGCTGCCCTGGACGCGCTCGCGGGCGGGGCCGGCGGGCCCGCGGCACTCCGACCGCTGCTGGCCGCCGTCCTCGACGCGCTCGACACCGGCACCACGCGGCGCGCCGGCCCGCTGCCCGCCGGAAGCCCCGCCGAGATCGCCGCCCTGGTCACCGACGCGCTGGCCGCCGCCGGTGGACGCGACGCGCTGGCCCGGCTCACCGAACTGCTCGCCCACGGCGCCGCCGACCCGGCCGACCCCGCCTGCGCGGCCCACCTGCACTGCCCCCCGCTCGCCGTGGCCGCCGCCGCCGACCTCGCGGTCAGCGCGCTCAACCCCTCGCAGGACTCCTGGGACCAGGCCCCCGCCGCGACGGCCCTGGAAACCGCACTGCTCGCCGAACTCGCCGCGCTGGTCGGCTACGACCCGGCGCGCGCCGCGGGCGTGCTCACCTCCGGCGGCACCGAGTCCAACCTGATGGGGCTCATGCTGGCCCGGGACCAGAAGCTCGACGGCATCGTCGAGTTGGACGGGATCCCGGCCGGACTCCGGCCGTGCATCCTGGCCTCCGAGGTCGCCCACTTCTCCGTCCAGCGCTCCGCCGCCCTGCTCGGACTCGGCGAACGGGCCGTGGTCGCCGTCCCCGTCGACCGCGGACTGCGGATGCTGCCCGACGAGTTGGAACGCGCCCTCGCCGAGGCCAGTTGGGCCGGCCGCACCCCGATCGCCGTCGTCGCCACCGCCGGTACGACCGACACCGGCGCGATCGACCCGCTGGACACCGCCGCCGAACTGGCCGGCCGCTACGGCGCCTGGCTGCACGTCGACGCCGCGTACGGGGGCGGGGCGCTGCTCTCCGACCGGCTGGCCCCGCTGCTCGACGGCATCGCCCGCGCCGACTCCGTCTCCCTCGACTGGCACAAGCTCGGCTGGCAGCCGGCCGCCGCCGGGGTCTTCCTGGTCCGGCGGGCGGAGACGTACGTCTCGCTCGCCCGGCGCGCCGAGTACCTCAACCCGGTGGACGACGAGCGGGCCGGCTACCCCAGCCTGCTGGGCCGCTCGCTGCGCACCACCCGCCGGGCCGACGCCTTCAAGCTGGCCGTCACGCTGCGCACCCTCGGGCGCGACGGGCTCGGCCGGCTGGTCGACGCCTGCCACGAACTGGCGCTGGCCGCCGCCTCGGCCGTCCGCGCCGAACCCGCGCTCGAACTGCACGCCGAGCCGGTGCTGACCGCCCTGCTGTTCCGCTACCGGCCGCCCGGGCTCACGGACGAGGCCGCCGTCGACGAGCTGAACGGGCGGCTGCGCCGGCTGCTGCTGCGCACCGGGCGGGCGGTGGTCGGGCGCACCGAACTACCGGGGGAGGGGCCCGGGCGGGTACGGCTGAAGCTCACGCTGCTCAATCCCCACACCACGGTGGAGGAGGTGGGGGCGCTGCTGCGGGAGGTGGTCGGCGCGGGGCACGAGGTCGCCGGGGAGCGGGCGGGGTAGCTCACGGGCGGCGGCCCTGTGGTGGCGCGGCCCTGCGGAGGCCTGCGGTGGTGCGGCTCCCGGGTGGTGGCGTTCGGGCGGGGCGAGGCGCTCGAGGGGCGGGGCGCTCGAGGGGCGGGGCGCTCGAGGGGCGCCGTCAGGTGCCCAGCAGGATGTCGCGGCTGATCTCCCAGGTGTGGGGGTCGGCGGCGACCAGCAGTCCGTCCTCGCAGCCCGGGGCCTCGGGGCGGTAGGGGCTGCCGTCCAGGCGGGCCGCGACCCCGCCGGCCTCGGAGAGCAGCAGCGAGCCGGGGGCGTGGTCCCAGGGGAGGGTGCGCCAGTAGAGGATGAAGTCGAACCGGCCCTCGGCCACGTCCGGGTACTCGATCCCGGCGGCGCTGCGGCCGGGGCCGATCTCGCCGAAGGCCGAGGAGTTCGCTTCCAGGTGGCGGCGCCGGCCGGGGTCGAGGAAGCGGCTCTTCAGGACGCCGGTCAGCTCGGCCGGGTCGGCCGGTGCCGGTCTGCGGGTGAGGCGCTCCCCGTCGCGCCAGGCGCCGGCGCCGAGTTCGGCGCGGTAGCCGGTGCCGGCGGCGGGTTGCCAGATCCACGCGGCGACCGTCCGGCCGGAGCGGACCAGGGAGCACATCACCGCGTAGTCGGGCCGGCCGGCCACGAAGTTGGAGGTGCCGTCCACCGGGTCGACCAGCCAGACCGCCGGCTCGTCGTGGATGGCGCGGGCAAGGGCGGGATCGGCGGCGACGGCCTCCTCGCCGACCACGGGGACGGGGAGCAGCTCGCTCAGCCGGCGGGCGATGATCGCCTCGGCCTCGCGGTCGGCGATCGTGACGACCTCGCCGGGCGCCTTCTCCATCACGTCGCCGGCGGCCAGCGCGCGGAAGCGTGGTTCCACCGCCTCGGCCGAAGCCTCGGCGAGGATCTCCGCCACCTTGTCCATCAGCACGTTCGTGCTCCCTTCGCTGTCTACCACTGTCGCACGAGTGGGCGAAGGGGGGTGCGGCGGACGGGGGAGCGACCGACGGCCGGCGGATGACGGATGACGGATGACGGGTGACAGCTTTCACCATCTGTCATCCGTAGCCGTCATCGGTTGTTCGCCGCCCGGCCGACCGCCGTTCTCCGCTCGCCGGCCGGGGCGGCCGGCCCGGGGGCGACCCGGGTGTCCGGCGGCCGGTGATCGCTGGCAGCCACCGGGTGGAATCAGGTAGAAGGGAGACGCCGACGGATCCAGGGGGGAACCGAACATGTCGACGGTGCGGGAAGCGCAGAACAGTCCCGGGGGCCTGCGGGGCGTCCAGGAAGCCATCGTCCGGGCCTTCGCCGAACGAACCCCGGTCGAGTTGCGGCCGGGCGAACTCGACCGCGGCGGACGGGCCTTGCGCTGGGTGGAGGCCGGCGCGGGCGACGGTCCGCCGGTGGTGCTGATCGCCGGGTGCGGCGAGTCCTCGCTCAGCTGGGCCCCGGTGCTGCCGGTCCTGGCGGAGCGCGCCCGGGTCGTGGCGTACGACCGGGCCGGGCTCGGTGCCAGCGAACCCGGCCGCGTCCCGCCGGCGGCCCTGGCGCCCCCGACCCTGGACCAGCAGGTCGGGGACCTGGCCGCACTGGTACGGCACCTGGACGCCGGACCGGCCGTGCTGGTCGGGCACAGCTGGGGCGGCCAGCTGGCCCAACTCCTGGCCTGGCGCAGCCCGGAGCTGGTGGCAGGCCTGGTGCTGGTGGACCCGGCCCACGAGGAGTTCAGGCCGCAGAGCGTCAGCGCCGCCGAGGCGGTGCTCACCCGGCTCCACCTGCTCCGGACGGCCCTGGCGCCCGCCGGGGAGCAGCACAGCGGTGACGCGCTCGGCCTGGCCGAGGCGGCCGTCCTCGCCCGCCCGCACCAGCGGCGCACCGT
Organism: Kitasatospora sp. NPDC001539; assembly: GCF_040298565.1. Classification (NCBI taxonomy): domain Bacteria; kingdom Bacillati; phylum Actinomycetota; class Actinomycetes; order Kitasatosporales; family Streptomycetaceae; genus Kitasatospora; species Kitasatospora sp. NPDC001539. The sequence goes on from NZ_JBEPAK010000004.1 coordinate 82,895, forward strand.
GCTCGCGGAGAACCGGCTGACCGCCCTCGCCGTCCCCGAACTGCGCCGACGGCGCGCCGCCGGGCGGCTGCCCGACGTGCCCGTCGCCGTGCTGAGCGCGAGCGACGGACTGCCCCGGGCGCTGCGCTCCCGCTGGACGGCCCTGCAGTCCCGGATCGCGGCGAGCACCGCCCGCGGCACCCACAGCGTGGTGCGCGGCGCCGGGCACGCCATCCACGCGGACCGGCCGCGCGCCGTGATCGCGGCCGTCCTGGAGGTGTCCGACCACGCCCGGTACGTCCGGAAGGACTGACCGGCGGCGCCGATCCTCCTGCTGCCAGGGGCTGCTGGGCCCGGGGCACGCTCTGGCACACTGTGTGCCGACGACCCGTCGGGGCGGGTCCATGACACCTGGGGGGACAGGTCGATGAGTAGCGCGGGCACCGTGCTGGGCGGGCGGTACACGCTGGTCGAGAAGATCGGCGGCGGTGGCATGGGCGCGGTCTGGCGGGCCGACGACGAGGTGCTGGCGCGGCAGGTCGCGATCAAGATCCTGCGGGCGGAGCTGTTCGAGGACGGCACCGCCGTCCAGCGCTTCCGCCGGGAGGCCCAACTGGTCGCCGCGATCGACCACCCGGGGATCGTCGACGTGCACGACTACGGCGAGAGCGGCGGGGACGGCGCGGAGCGCTGCGCCTACATCGTGATGGACCTGATCGAGGGCCGCCCGCTCAACCAGGTGCTCAAGGACGGCGGGCCGATGAGCGCCGAGCGCGCCCTCGGCCTGCTCGCCGAAGCCCTGGACGCGCTGCACGCCGCGCACCGGCGCGGCATCGTGCACCGCGACCTCAAGCCCTCCAATCTGATGGTGCGCGACGACGACCGGGTGGTCGTCACGGACTTCGGCATCGCCCGCGCGATCGCCAGCACCAAGCTCACCGCCCCGTACGCGATCATCGGCACCGCGGCCTACATGTCCCCCGAGCAGGCCGCGTCCGCGAGCACCGGGCCGGCCTCGGACCTCTACTCGATCGGCGTGGTCTGCTACGAACTGCTCGTCGGTCAGGTGCCGTACCTGGGCGAGGGGCCGCTGCAGGTGGCGCTCAAGCACGTCAACCAGCCGGTGCCCGAGCTGCCGGAGACCTTCCCGGCCGCGGTACGGGCGCTGGTCGCCACCGCGCTGGCCAAGAACCCCGACGACCGGTACGCCAGCGCCGCCGAGATGGCGGCCGCGGCCAGGGCGGCGATCGGCGCGCCCGCGGCACCGTGGCGGCCGGCCGACACCGGGACGATCGACCTGCGGGCCGCGGGGAAGGGGGCGTCCGGGGCGGAGGACGCCGGCGGGGCCGGGCGGGACCAGGTGGTGAAGGTCGACCCGGATGCGAGGACCGAACCGGGCGGGCGCCGTTCCCGGCGCACCCTGCTCGTGCCGATCGTCATCCCGGTCGTCATCTCGCTGGGCACGGCGACGGCCCTGCTGATCGACCGGGGCCCCGGTACCGCCGATGCGGCGCCGCCCGCCGCCCAGCCGACCGTGGTGGTGACCGTCCCGGCGGTGCAGAGCGCCACCACCGCGGCGGGCACCGCCACGCCCGCCACCTCGCAGCCGACCGACACCCCGTCGGCCGCCCCGGCCGCCGACCAGCCACCCGCCGGCGGGCAGCCGAACGCCGCGGCCCCGGCACCGGCGCAGGGCGGGGGTGCGCCGGGTGGTGGCGCGGGTGGGGGCGCAGGTGGTGGCGCCGCTCAGCCCGGCCGGGGCGGTGGGGGAGCCAACCCCGGTTCGGGGAACGCCGGTTCTTCCAGCGGGTCGTCGGCCGGCCAGGCCAACCAGCCGACCGGCTCGGGTGGTGGCGGCGGCGGTTCGGTCAACCCGCCGGCCGCCAACCCGCAGCAGCCGGGGCAGACCAACAACGGCGGGAACCCGCCCGCTCCGCAGACCCCCGCCCGGCCCGCGTCCTGCGGCGGCGACAGCTGGAGCACCATCGTCAGCGCCAAGGACGGCCGCGCGATCGGCCTGCGCGACGACACCCTGAGCGGTGACAACCCGATCGTGCTCGGCGGCGCCACGCAGTACGGCTGGGTGCGCTCCACCAACCCCGGCAGCTGGATCGAGTTCCACGCCTGCAACAACGGCGGTCCGTCGCTGGTCCAGACCATGGACGGCAAGGTCACCTTGAACGGCGGGTTCAGCTTCCTCACGAACTGGTCCGTCCGCAACGGCAGTTCCTCCGGCACGTACACGCTCGCCGACTACCAGAACCAGTCCTGCATGACCAGCAACGGCCCCGGCAACCCGGTCACCATGGTGACCTGCACGCCCGGCAATCCGTCCCAGCAGTGGCGGTTCCAGTGACGGCGGAGGACCGGCGGACGGCGGACCGCACCGTCCGTCATCCGGCGCCCGTCCTCGCTCATCCGCTCGCCGGTGCCGCCAGGTCCGCCCGCATCTGGTCCAGGACCAGCCCGGCCCCGGTGTACCCGATGCCGAGCATCCAGAGGTTGTCGTCCACCCGGTACACCCGGCCGTTGCGCACGGCGTCCAGGTCCTTCCACAGCGCGCCCTCGGTGATCTTCGCCTGGTCGGACTCGGCCGCGTCCCCGTACACCGAGTAGAAGATGACGTCGGCCGCCGCCTGGTCCACCTGCTCGGGGCTGATCTCCAGCGAGAAGCCGGGCTTGTCCTGGTTGGCCGGGCGCCCCAGCCCGAGGTCCTTGAACAGCGAGCCGACGAAGGTGTCGTTGAGGTAGAGCCGGGTGGGCGCACCGGCCAGGAAGCGGGCCATCTCGACCCGGGTGGCCGCGGCCCTGGCCGGTCCGCCGATCGCGGTGACGAGCTCCCGCAGCTTCGCGCGGTACGCGGTGTCCGCGGCCTGCGCCTCGGCCTGGCGGCCCGTCGCCTCGGCGTGCAGCCGGACGTTCTCCTTCCAACTCGGCCCGGTGGTCCTGGACAGCACGGTCGGCGCGATCCTGGACAGCTGCTCGTAGCGCTTGTCGTCGCGGACCTGGTTGCTCAGGATGAGGTCCGGCCGCAGCGCGGCGATCGCCTCCAGGTTCGGCTGGCCGATCACGCCGACCGGTTTGGTGCCGGCCAGCCGCTCGGCCGGCAGGTACGCGGGGAAGGGCGCGCCCCCGCCGACCGTGGTGGCGCCGACCGGAGTGATCCCGAGGGTCACCACCGAGTCCAGCGCGTCGGTGTCCAGGACCACCACCCGGCCCGCCCTGGCCGGTACGGCGCTCTCGCCGCGCGCGTGCCGGACGGCCCTGGTCCCGCCGGCCCCGGGCGAACCACCGCCCGGCGCGGGGGAGCCGGCGCCGCAGGCGGCGAGCGCCAGGCCCGGTGCGAGTCCGGCGGCGAGACCGAGCGCGGCGCGGCGGGTGAGGGAACGGGTCATCGGCGGCTCCTGCACCGGGCTGGTTGCTCCCCAGGGCGGGCTCCTCCCGTGGGGCGGCCGGCGTCCGACGGCCGGACGGGCCGCCGGGATCCCTGCCCGCCCGGCGGCCCCGCTACGCCTCGGAGCCGTACTCCCGCCGCTGGCGCAGCAGTTCGGCGTACTCGGCGCGCACCCGGCGGTCCATGGCGAGCGTGAACTGGGCGTCGGCGACGGTGCGGGCGAGCGGTCGGACCCGCAGGATGCGCTCGGTGAGCCGGGCCGCCTCGCCGGGTGCCAGCGGTGTGTCGCCGGACAGCGCGCTGAGCACGTGCTCGCTGACCACCTCGATGAAGATCTCGGCGATGGCGTCGATGTGCTCCTGGGTGCGCCGGCTGGCGGCCAGCACCGCTGACAGCGGCACCCCCTCCGCGACCAGTGCGGTGGTGGCGTCCATCAGCCGCCGGCTGACGTGGGTGATCCCGTCCTCCTCGACGGTGATGTAGCCCTGGGCGATGGACTCGGCGGTGTTCTCCTCGGTGAGCTGGTCCCCGAAGGCGGCCTTCAGTTCGTCCCACTGCAGGCGTACCGGGGTCTCGTCGGACCAGGGCGCGACGATCGCCGCCTCCAGTCCGATCAGCTCCGCGACGTCCTGCCCGCTCTCGCCGGCGCCGATCAGTTCCGCGATCCCGCCCAGGGTGTGGCCGCGGTCGAGCAGTTCGCCGATCATCCGCAGCCGGGCCAGGTGCTCCTCGCCGTACCAGGCGATCCGGCCCTCCCGGCGGGGCGGCTGGAGCAGTTTGCGCTCGCGGTAGAAGCGCAGGGTGCGGGTGGTGATCCCGGCCGCCTCGGCCAGTTCCTCCACCCGGTACTCGCGCTTTTTGTCGTCCGCAGCAGCTCTGACCTTGTCCACGGCGATCAGCATAGGTCCGTGGCGCCGGTCGGGAGCCTCCGGGAACTCGGGCGAATCCGGGCGGTCGGGCTTCTTCCATCCGGTGTCAGCAAGGGCTACCCTGCCAACCATGCCAGTGATTACTGGCGCAATTGGCAGGGTCCCGGAGGCGAGCCGCCGGGAGGTTCCGGGGCGGGCCGCCCCGGAAGAGCGCGACGATCACCGCCCCACCCCCAGGAGGTTGCCGCATGGCATCCAGCAGCAAGCGCCCCCGCTCCGGCGCGTCCGCAGCGACCGACACCACCGCTGCGCGGGAGACCGTCCCGCACGTGCGGGTGGCGGTGATCGGCTCCGGCTTCGCCGGCCTCGGTGCCGCCGTCCGGCTGCGCCGTGCCGGGATCACCGACTTCGTGGTCCTCGAACGCGCGGACTCCGTCGGCGGCACCTGGCGCGACAACAGCTACCCCGGCTGCGCCTGCGACGTGCCCTCGCACCTCTACTCCTTCTCCTTCGCGCCCAATCCCGACTGGCCGCGCAGCTTCTCCGGCCAGCCGGACATCCGCGCCTACCTGGAGAAGGTCGCCACCGTCTTCGGCCTGCGCCCGCACCTGCGCTTCAACACCGAAGTGCTGGAGGCGCGTTGGGAGGAGGACCGGACCCGCTGGCGGATCACCACCTCGGCCGGCCAGTGGACCGCCGACGCCGTCGTGTCCGCCGCCGGACCGCTCGCCGACCCCCAGATCCCCGACCTGCCCGGCCTCAGGGACTTCCCCGGCAAGGTCTTCCACTCCTCCCGCTGGGACCACGACTACGACCTGACCGGCAAGCGCGTCGCGGTGGTCGGCACCGGAGCCTCGGCCGCCCAGATCATCCCGTCCATCCAGCCGAAGGTCGGCAGGCTCACGGTGTTCCAGCGCACCCCGGCCTGGGTGCTGCCGCGCCGTGACCGCGAGATCAGCCGGCTGGAGCGGTGGCTGCACGGCCGCCTCCCGGTGACCGCCAAGATCCGCCGCGGCACCCTCTTCGCGCTGCGCGAGCTCCAGGTGGACGCCTTCGTGCGCCGGCCCGGGCTGCTGCGCGTGGTCCAGCAGCTCGCCGAACGCCACCTCGCCCAGGGCGTCGCCGACCCGGCGCTGCGGGCCAAGCTCACCCCGGACTACCGGATCGGCTGCAAGCGCATCCTGCTGAGCAACACCTACTACCCGGCGCTCGCCGCCGCCAACACCGAGGTCGTCGCCTCCGGCCTGCGCGAACTGCGCGGCTCCACCCTGGTCGCCGCCGACGGCAGCGAGCACGAGGTGGACGCGATCGTCTTCGGCACCGGCTTCCACGTGACCGACATGCCCATCGGCTCCCGGGTGTTCGGCGCGAACGGGACCAGCCTCGCCGAGGAGTGGAAGGGCGGCATGGAGGCGCTGCGCGGTTCCACCGTACGGGGCTTCCCCAACCTGTTCTTCGTGATCGGCCCGAACACCGGCCTCGGCAACAGCTCGATGATCCTCATGATCGAGTCCCAACTCAACTACCTCGTCGACGCGTTGACCATGCTCGACACGATCGGCGCCACCGCGATGCAACCCACCGCCCGGGCCCAGCGGCAGTGGAACCTCGAACTCCAGCACCGGATGGACCGCACCGTCTGGACCACCGGAGGCTGCCGCAGCTGGTACCTGGACCCGAGCGGCCGGAACACCGTGCTCTGGCCCGGCTCCACGACGTCCTTCCGGCGCGCCACCCGCAAGGTCGACCTCGGCGAGTACGAGCTGATCATGCGCACCGCGCCCGCCAACACCCGCACCGCCCAGGAGGTTTCCGCATGAGTCCGGTCGCGCTGCCCGCCGGGTACGAGCCGCCCGAGCCCGCCGAGGAGCTGAGCGTGCGCTCGGCCGACGGCATCCGGCTGCACGTCGAGGTGCACGGCCAGCCGGGCGCGCCCACCGTGGTGCTCTCCCACGGCTGGACCTGCTCGACGGCCTTCTGGGCTCCGGTGATCCGCGAACTCGCCGACCGCTACCGGGTGGTGGTCTACGACCAGCGCGGCCACGGGCACAGCGAGATCCCGCCGAGCCGCGCCCGCTACTCCACCCGGGCGCTCGCCGAGGACCTCACCGCCGTGCTGCTGCGGACCGTACCGGCGGGGGAGCGGGCCGTGCTGGCCGGGCACAGCATGGGCGGGATGACCATCATGGCCGCCGGCGGCCGCCCCGAGGTCGCCGAGCGCACCGCCGCCAACGTGCTGATCTCCACCGGGCCGGCCGGGCTGGTCGCCGAACTCACCGTCCTGCCGCCGGCCCTGCGCGCCCCCGCGGTGCGGCGCTTCCTGCACCGGCGGCTGCTGCTGTCCCGGCTGCCGCTCGGACCGGTCACGCCGGTCAGCCGCGCCGCGCTCAAGTACGCCACCATGGGGCCGGGTTCGAGTGCCGGACAGGTCGAGGCGACGGCCCGGATCGTGCACGCCTGCCCGACCGCCGTGCGCGCCAACTGGGCCGGAGTGCTCGGCCGACTGGACGTACGCGCCGGACTGGGCCGGATCACCGCGCCCACGGCCGTCGTCGTCGGCACCGCGGACCGGCTGACCCCGCCCGCGCACGCCCACCGGATCGTCGAGGAACTCGCCGACGCGCAGGGCCTGTTGCTGCTGCCCGGGGTCGGCCACATGGCGCCGTTGGAGCGCCCGGTGGAGGTCGCCGCCGAGATCCACCGGATGGCCGCCGCCCACCTGGCCCCCGATGCCCGCCCCGCCGCTCCCGCCGCCACCACCACCGAGAGGACCACCGCCGCATGAACGCCGTCCCGTCGTTGTCCGGACAGGTCGTGGTCGTCACCGGGGCCGCCCGCGGAGTCGGGGCCTCGCTGGCCCGCAAGCTCGCCCGGCGGGGGGCCGAGGTCGCCCTGCTCGGCCTGGAGCCGGAAGAACTGAAGGCCGTCGCGGCGCAGTGCGGCGCGGCCGCCACCTCCTGGGAGGTGGACGTCACCGACCTGGAGGCGCTCGGCGAGGCCGCCCGGCGGATCAAGGAACACCACGGGCGGATCGACACCGTGGTCGCCAACGCGGGCATCGCCATCGGCGGACCGCTGACCGACAGCGACCACCGGGCGTTCAGCCGGGTCATCGAGGTCAACCTGCTCGGCAGCGTCGCCACCGCCCGTGCCTTCCTGCCGGCGCTCATCGAGAGCCGCGGCTACCTGCTGCAGATCGCCTCGCTCGCCGCACTGACCCCCGCGCCGCTGATGAGCGCGTACTGCGCCAGCAAGGCCGGGGTGGAGGCCTTCGCCCACTCGATCCGCGCCGAGGTCGCCCACCAGGGCGTCAAGGTCGGAGTCGGCTACCTGAGCTGGACCGACACCGACATGGTGCGCGGAGCCGACCAGGACGCCGTGCTGAGGCAGATGCGCAGCCGGCTGCCGTGGCCGGCCAACAAGACCTACCCGCTGGAGCCCGCGGTGGACCGGATCGTCGCCGGGATCGCCCGCCGCTCCGCCCATGTGTACGCCCAGGCGTGGCTGCGCGGCATGCAGCCCGTGCGCTGGGTGCTGCCGAGCCTGATCGCGGTGGTCGGCTCCCGCGACGTGGCCCGGCTCGCCCCGCAGCTCGCCGCCACCGCCGCCTCCCGGCTGCGCGCCGTCGGGGCCGGTGGCGCCGCGGACACGGCGGCGCGGGGGAGCCGGACGGGGGCGGACGGCTGACGGGGCGGGTGTCGGGGGCGGACGGCTGACGGGGCGGGCGCCGGGGGCGGGTGGCTGATGGGGCTCGCCGGGGGCGGATGGCAGCCTTCGGGACCTGTCGGCCGCGGTCCGGCATCCGTCAGCCGTCACCCCCGGCGATCCGTCCCAGCGCTGCCAGCGCCCGCTCCAGCACCGGCAGCGGCGGCGAGGCCAGCCCCACCCGCACCGCCGACGGTGTGCTCCGCGGGTCGACCGCGAACGCCGCCGCGGGAGTCACCGAGATCCCCGCCCTCGCCGCCGCCGCGACGAAGGTCTCCGCCCGCCAGGCCGCCGGCAGCTCCCACCAGACGTAGTACGAGCACGGGTCGGCCCGCAGGCGTGCGCCCCGCAGCACCCGCCGGGCCACCTCCTGCCGGGCCGCCGCGTCGGCACGCTTCGCCGCCTCGACCGCCGCCAGGGTCCCGTCCCCGATCCAGCGCACCGCCGCCTCCAGCGCGAATCCGCTCGGCGCCCACCCGCCGGACCGCAGCGCGCCCGCCACCCGCTCCCGCAGCCCGTCCGGGACGACCGCGAAGCCGGTGGTCAGTCCGGGGGCGAGCCGCTTGGACAGGCTGTCGACCAGGACGGTCCGCTCCGGTGCCAGGGCGGCGAGCGGCGTCGACCCGGGCCGGAGGAAGGACCAGATCGCGTCCTCCACCACCGGCAGGTCCGCTCGGCGCAGCTCCTCGGCCAGTGCGGCCGCCCGCTCGGCCGGCAGGTTCGCCCCGGTCGGGTTCTGCAACCGCGGCTGGAGGTACACCGCGCGCAGCGGCGCCGCACGGTGGGCGGTGGCCACGGCGCCGGGCAGCAGCCCGTCCCCGTCCATCGCCAGCGGTACCAGCCGGATGCCGAGCCGCTGCGCCACCGCCTTGACCACCGGATACGTCAGCGCCTCCACCCCCAGCCGCTCACCCGGCCCGACCAGCGCGGACAGCGCGCCGGCGACGACCTGCCGTCCGTTCCCGCCGAACAGCAGGTGCTCCGGGCCGGCCTGCCAGGCGCCGGTCGACACCAGGCCCGCGAAGGCCCGCCGCGCCGCGGCCGTCCCGGCCGCGCCCACCGGTCGCAGCGTCTCGGCCAGTGCGTCCGGCCGCAGCAACGGCGCCAGCCCCGGGGCCAGCAGCTCGGCCTGCCCGGGTGGGGTCGGGTAGTTGAGTTCCAGGTCGACGGGTGCGGTCGCGGGTTCGGCGAGCGCGACCAGCCCGCCCTCCGTCCCCTGCCCGGCCCGGACGAAGGTGCCCCGTCCGACCTCGCCGACGGTCAGCCCGCGCCGGGCCAGCTCCCGGTAGACCCGGGCCGCCGTCGAGGCGGCGATGCCGCGGCTGCGGGCGAACGCGCGCTGGGTGGGCAGCTGCTGGCCGGGCCGCAGCCGTCCGTCGGCGATCTCGGCGGCGAGGCCGTCGGCGATCAGGCGGTAGTCGTCCACCGGTGTCCAGCCCTTCCAGCGTTCCGTCCCGGGTCGCAGGGGATTGCACCGAGCGCAAAGTCATCATTGCATCGAGATCGCCGGGCGCTCTAGCCTCCTTGCATGGACGCGTTGACATCCGCCGTGAGGGGCCTGGACGCCGTGGACGGCCACGCCGTCCTGGGGATCGCCGCCGTGGCGCTGGGCATGGTGCTGTCGCCCGGCCCGAACATGATCTACCTGGTCTCCCGCTCGATCGCCCAGGGGCGGCGCGCCGGGCTGGTCTCGTTGACGGGCGTCGCGACCGGCTTCCTGGTCTACCTGGTCGCGGTGACGGCCGGGGTGGCCGCCGTCTTCTCCGTGGTGCCCGTGCTCTACACCGCTCTCAAGCTGGCCGGTGCGGGCTACCTGCTCTGGCTGGCCTGGAAGGCGGTCAAGCCGGGTGGCGCCGCGGTCTTCGCCCCGCAGCAGCTGCCCCCGGACCCGCCGCGCCGCCTGTTCGCGATGGGCTTCCTCACCTGCCTGCTCAACCCGAAGATCGCCATCATGTACATCTCGCTGCTGCCCCAGTTCGTGGCGCCCGAACGCGGCCACGTCGCGGTGCAGAGCCTGGTGCTCGGGCTGGTCCAGATCGCGATCGCGGTCACCGTCAACGGCCTGATCGCGCTGAGCGCGGGCACCATCGCCACGTTCCTCAACCGCCGCCCGGCCTGGCTGCGCGTCCAGCGCTACGCGATGGGCACCGTCCTCGGCGGCCTCGCCGTGCACATCGCCGCGGACCGGGCCAAGGCGGTCGCGGCGTAGCCCGCGCCCACCCGGCACCCACCCGTACCTGCCCGCACCGACCCGGCACCCACCTGCACCTGCCCGTACGCGCCCGGATGCGCGCACCCGCCCGCCCGGCCCGGCCGGTCGGAGGACCTGCGAGCCCGGTCGCTACCCCTCCCGGGCGGCCGCCCGCAGCACCTCGTAGCCCGCCTGCACGAAGCGGGCGCCGAGCGTCGTCCCGGTGTTGGCCAGCACCGCCACCGCGGTGGCCGACTGCGGGCAGAACCCGACCAGGGCGGTGAACCCGCGGGTCGCCCCCGCGTGGAAGTACAGGTCGCGGCCGCCCGAGCCGCGGTGGTTCCACACCAGGCACACCTCGTCGCCCGAGCGCGGCAGCCGCAGCCGGGGCCGCTGCACCTCGTGCAGGGCCGCTCCCAACTCCCCGCCGCCGCCGTCGACATGGGCCCGGAGGTAGCGCAGGGCATCCGCTCCGCTCGCCCGCACCGCCGCCGCACCCGGCAGTCCGGGGGCGTGCCACGGCGGCAACTCCCGCCCGCGCAGGTGCCCGACGGCCTGCCCCGGTGCGTCCGGCGCGCAGCTGGTGGCGCGCAGGCCCAGCGGTGCGCAGACGCGCTCGGCGAGCAGGGCCTCGTACGGCAGGCCGCTCCGCGCGGCGAGCACGTGCCCGAGCAGGGCGACCCCGTAGTTGGAGTACCGGTAGCGGCTACCCGGCCTGCTGCGCACGGTGGTTCCGGCCAGCGAGGCCCTCAACCGCGCCGCGTCGAAGGTCGCGTAGGGGTTGCTGCGCCACCTCGGCAGGGCCGCCGCCAGCAGCCCGGGCGGCAGCCGGGGCAGGCCGGAGGTGTGGGTGGCCAGGTGCAGCAGGCGGATCGGTTCGGAGGAACGCGTGGCGGGGGGTGGCCAGTCGGGCGGCAGCCGGCTCTCCAGCGGATCCTCCGGCGCGAGTTCGCCCCGTACCGTCAGGTCGGCCAGCAGCAGCGCGGTGAACGTCTTGCTGACCGAGCCGAGTTCGAAGACCGTCTCCGGTGTGCACGCCCCCGCGTGCGCCCCGCGGCCGGTCCGACCGTGGCAGCGGACCTCCTCCCGCGCCCCGCGCGCGAGGGCCACCGTGACGGCGGTGGCGTACGGTTCGGCCGCCCGCACCGCCGCTGACACCGCGGCGTCCAGCTCGCTCACGCGGCCGCCGCGTCGGCGCCCAGTGCCCGGGCCAGGGTGATGTCGCCCGCCAGGACGGCGACCACCGCCGTGTGCTGGTTCTCCCGGAACGCCTCCTCCCGGTCGTCGCTCACCGGATCGTTGGCGTCGCGGGGCACCAGTCCGTCCGCGCGCTGGACGGCGGCCAGGGCGTCCCAGCCCTGGCGCCCGGTGATCGGTTCGCCGATGCACGCGTCCACCATGAGGAGTTCGACGGCCAGGTCCCACTGCCCGATCTCCAGCCAGATGTCCAGCCAGGCCGGGAGCCAGTCGTGCAGGTAGTCGCGGATCGGTTCGGGGAGGCCCTCCGGGTGCGCTCCCCAGTCGGTGAGGTGGAAGACGGTGTGGGTGTTCTGGTAGGCGATCTCCCACTCGACGGCCCAGGGCTCGGGCAGGGCACCGAGCCAGGTGCCGGCCGTCAGGGCGGCCCAGTCCGGCTGGTGGCTGAGTCCGATCAGCCGCCGGGCGTTGGCGATGGCGAGCCGCCGGTTGCCCTGGATCTCGATGGCGTGCGCGGCCCGCAGCCGACCGATCGACTCGAGGAGGTCGTCCAGGGCGGGGTGGCGGTAGCCGGCCCGGGCGAAGTGGCCGTAGAGCTCCAGCGGGTCGCTCATCGTGACGTGGCGCAGCTGCCGCTCGTACAGCAGGTCCCCCTCGCGCAGCTGCTCCCACGCGTAGTCGAGGAGTTCCCGGGCGGCTCGTGTGCCGGCCGGACCGGCGACGCCGTCGCGCAGGACCACCGAGGCGGCCAGGGCGAGCTCGCCGAGCGGTTTGTAGGCGTCGTTGGGGGTGGCGAGGTCGACGACGGTGTTGTCGGGGATCCGGCCGAGGCCGTCGCGGTGGGCGGCGTGCAGCCAGGTCAGTGCGCGGGAGCCGAACCGCTGCGCGGTGGCGAGGACGTGGGTGTCGATCATGCCGCTCGGCCCCCTTCGGCGTCCGACGGCCGGGCGCGGTCGAGCAGCCGGCGGGCGAGGGCCAGCTCCAGCCCGGTCCGGGCGCTGCCGTCACCGGCCAGGGCGATCCGGTCCAGCACCGGTTCGAGGTCGAGCCGCGACCGCCGGCCCTCGGCCTCCGTCCAGGCGAGCCAGCGGGCGAGCCGGGCGGCGGTGGTGAGGTCGCGCCGCAGCATCGAGCGGACGGTGCCCCGGGCCAGCGCCAGGGCGTGCGCGAGGGCGGCGTCGTGGACCGGGCCGTCCAGGGTGGGCAGGGCGAGCACGGACAGCTGGGACATCCGCACCGACCAGGCCTGCCAGCCGAGGTCCTCCGGGCCGGGCAGCGGGGCCGGCCGCGGCGCGGCCTCCGCGTGGCCGGCGCGGACGAGCAGCCGCCCGGCTGCCCAGTCCTGCCAGGCGATGACCAGCGCGGCCTGTTCGGAGGGGGGTGCCGGTGCGGGGACCACGCGTCGCGCCTCGGCCAGCAGGGCGGCGGTGGCCGGGTCGGGCTCGCCGCCGCCGAACAGGGACGGGGCGAGGAGGTCCGCACCGAGCAGCCGCACGGCGGCCAGCAGCGGGCGGGGTACGGCGGCGTCCGGCTCCACGAGTGCGGCCGGATCCCCGCCGCCCCGGAGGGCGTCGAGGGTCCGGCCGGCCACCCGCTCGACGGCCGCGGCGTACTGTTCACGCAGTGACGTCTCGGCGAATGGCATCAGTGGTGTGCCTCCTTGCTGAGGAGGGCCGGCCGGGTCGTCGGACCGGCCCGGTCATCAGTCGACGAGGTCGTCCCGGCTCACCGGGTCGGCTTCTCCTTGGGGGGCTTCGGAGAGGTCAGCAGCAGGCCGGCCAGCAGCGACGCCCCAGCGGCCTCGGGCAGGTACGTGGGCGCGTCGGACACGACGGCCTCGTCCTCCACCATCAGGCTCGCGAGTGTCTCGGCTTCGGCGAGCGTCGCGCTCTGTGACGCCGAAGCGGATTCCGTACGGAACTGAGTAAGCATCAGATCTGCCTCCTCACATGGTGTCATCACCCGGTCGGGTGATGCCCCTGTTCGACACTACGTGTGCGACTGATTACCCGCAATCCCCCTGGTCGAGCAGCTGCGTCGACGCGCGGTGTGGGCCCGGCCGCGGGGAGTCGGTACGGTCGGGGGCATGACCACAGCCTTGATCACCGGCGCGACCGCCGGCATCGGAGCCGCGTTCGCCCGCCGGCTCGCCCGCAGCGGCTACCGGCTCGTCCTGGTGGCCCGCGACGCCGAACGCCTGGAGCGCGCGAGCGCCGACCTGAACGCGCAGTACGGCGTCGAGGCGGAGGTGCTGCGCGCGGACCTCGCGACGGAGGAGGGCATCGCCGCCGTGGAGGCCCGGCTCGCCGACTCCGAACGCCCGGTGGACCTGCTGATCAACAACGCCGGGTTCGGCAACAAGGGCGCCTTCGGCGCCGTCCCGCTCCAGGCCGAGCTGGACATGGTGAAGGTGCACATCGAGGCGGTGCTGCGGCTGACCACGGCGGCCCTGCCGGGGATGCGCGAGCGCGGGCGAGGGGCGATCGTCAACGTCGCCTCGGTGGCGGCCTTCCTGCCGCGCGGCACGTACGGGGCGAGCAAGGCGTGGGTGGTCAGCTTCACCCAGGGCGTGCTGCGCGACCTCGGTGGCACCGGGGTGCGGATGATGGCGCTGTGCCCGGGGTTCACCCGGACCGAGTTCCACGAGCGGGCCGGCATGGGCACCGGGAACATCCCGTCCTGGTCCTGGCTCTCGGCCGAGCGGGTGGTGGCGGAGGCGATGCGCGACCTGGCGCGCGGCAAGTCGTTGTCGGTGCCGGGCAAGCGCTACAAGGCGGCGGTGGCCGTCGCCCGGGTGCTGCCCTCCGGCAAGCTCGGCGGCCTCTCCTCGAAGGCGGCGCGCACCTACCGGACGGACTGACGCCCGCGGCGGGCGGGCGGGGCGGAGGATGTGGAGCGGAATAGAGCGGCGCTCACTATTAGTTTGCCTAACTATGAGCTACCCCCGCTATGCTGGCACCCACCCGACCGCCCCGCCCGCCGCCGCGCCGCCGTCGCGCGTCCGACCCAGGGAGGCCCGTCCTTGAGGCCCGCCGCCATCGACTGGACCCCGCCCGACCGCGCTGCGGGCGAGCCCCGCCCGCCCGCGCAGTGGCGGCGGATCCTCGCGCTGTTCCGCCCGTACCGGGGCCGCCTGGCCGCCGTCGGGCTGCTGGTGGCCGCCTCCGCGGTGGTCTCCGTCGTCTCGCCGTTCCTGCTGAGGGCCGTCCTGGACACCGCCATCCCGCAGGGCCGCACCGGCCTGCTGAGCCTGCTCGCGCTCGGGATGATCCTCACCGCCGTGGTGAACAGCATCTTCAACGTGCTGCAGACGCTGATCTCCACCACCGTCGGCCAGCGGGTCATGCACGACCTGCGCACCGCCGTCTACGGCCACCTCCAGCGGCAGTCGCTGGCCTTCTTCACCCGCACCCGCACCGGTGAGGTGCAGTCCCGGATCGCCAACGACATCGGCGGCATGCAGTCCACGGTGACCTCCACCGCCACCAGCCTGGTCTCCAACCTCACCGCGGTGATCGCCTCGATCGTCGCCATGGTCGCGCTGGACTGGCGGCTGACCGTCGTCTCGCTGCTGCTGCTCCCGCTGTTCGTGTGGATCAGCCGACGGGTCGGGCGGGAGCGCAAGAAGATCACCACCGAGCGGCAGAAGCAGCTGGCCGCCATGAGCTCGGCGGTGCAGGAGTCGCTCTCCGTCAGCGGCATCCTGCTCGGCCGCACGATGGGCCGCTCCGACTCGCTCGCCCGGGAGTTCACCGGGCAGTCCGACCAGCTGGCGGACCTCGAGGTGCGGGCCAGCATGGCCGGGCGCTGGCGGATGAACACCATCCAGATCGTGATGGCCGCGATGCCCGCGCTGATCTACTGGGCGGCCGGGCTGACCTCCGCCGCCGGTGCGCCGATCGTCTCGGTCGGCACCCTGGTCGCCTTCGTCACCCTCCAGCAGGGCCTGTTCCGCCCCACCGTGAGCCTGCTGTCCACCGGCGTCGACGTCCAGACCTCGCTCGCGCTGTTCCAGCGCATCTTCGAGTACCTCGACCTGCCGGTGGAGATCGCCGAGCCCGCCCGCCCCGTCACCCTCGACGACATCCGCGGCGAGGTCCGCTTCGAGGCCGTCGACTTCCGCTACGACCCCGAGCAGCAGCGCCCGACCCTGGCCGGCGTCGACCTCGCGGTCCCCGCCGGGAGTTCACTGGCCGTGGTCGGCGAGACCGGCTCGGGCAAGACCACCCTCAGCTACCTCGTCCCCCGGCTGTACGACGTCACCGGCGGCCGGGTCACCCTGGACGGCGTGGACGTGCGCGAACTGTCCTTCGACACCCTGGCCCGCGCGGTCGGGGTGGTCTCCCAGGAGACCTACCTCTTCCACGCCTCGGTCGCCGAGAACCTGCGCTTCGCCAAACCGGGCGCCAGCGACGCCGAACTGGTCGAGGCCGCCCGGGCCGCGCAGATCCACGAGACCATCGCCGCCCTCCCGGAGGGCTACGACACCCTGGTCGGCGAACGCGGCTACCGCTTCTCCGGCGGTGAGAAGCAGCGCCTCGCGCTGGCCCGCACCATCCTGCGCAACCCGCCGGTGCTGATCCTGGACGAGGCGACCAGCGCCCTGGACAACCGCACCGAGCGCGCCGTCCAGCAGGCCGTCGACACGCTGGCCGCCGGCCGCACCACCATCACCATCGCGCACCGGCTCTCCACGGTGCGCTCCGCGGACCAGATCGCGGTGCTGGACCGCGGCGAAGTGGTCGAACTCGGCACCCACGAGGAGCTGGTGGAGCTGGACGGCCGGTACGCGGCGCTGCTGCGCCGGGAGGCTCCGGCGGCGGCCGCCCTGTCGGACGCGGCCCTCGGGCACGCGTGACCGGGCAGGTGGGGGCGGACCCGTACCTCCCGGCCCGGGCGGCTCCGTACGGCCGGGCCCGCGTGACCGTGCACGCGTGGCCGTGCACGCGGGGGCGGACCCGTACGGCCCGGCACGCGCGGCGGACCAGGATGAGCGGGGCGGTCAAGCCGCCTTCGGCACCTCGTTGTAGCTCTCCACGACCTCCTGGCCGGAGAGCCGCTGGATCGCCGCCATCACCTCGTCGGTCACGTGCCGGCGGGCCTTCAGCGAGCGGGCCTGCCCGTGCAGCTCGTCGAAGTGCAGCGGCTCGCCGAAGCGGACCGTCACCTTCTTGATCCGCGGCACCCGCTTGCCCACCGGCAGGATCTGCTCCGGGCCCTCCAGGGCCACCGGAACCACCGGCACGCCCGCCGTCAGGGCCAGCCAGGCGACGCCCGTCTTGCCCCGGTAGAGGCGGCCGTCCAGCGACCGGGTGCCCTCCGGGTAGATGCCGAAGGCCTTGCCCGCCTCGAGGATCTCCAGCGCCGACTCCAGCGAGGCCTGGGCGGAACGGTAGGTGCCGCGTTCGACGGGCACCGCACCGATCGACTCGAAGAAGCCCTTGGACAGGCGGCCCTTGAGGCCCGTGCCGGTGAAGTACTCGGCCTTGGCGAGGAAGTGGACGCGGCGCGGGGCGGTCAGCGGGATCACCACGCTGTCGATGAAGGACAGGTGGTTGCTGGCCAGGATCACCCCGCCCTTGCGCGGCACGTTCTCGACACCCTCGATGACCGGGCGCCAGATCCCGCGCGAAACGGGTTTCAGCACCAGCCTGGTGGCGAGATCGAGCATGTTCCCTCCCTGGACGAACGACCGCCCGGGAGGTGCCCGGGCCCGCATCAGATCCGCAGACTACGACACCGACCCCCGCGCCCGTCCACTCCCGGACGCCGTGGCGCACACCACGGCGGGTAGGGTACGGCCGTCCGAAAACGTGCACCACCCGCAGTACCAGGAGGACCCGATGGAGACCATCGAGGACATCAAGGCGATGTTCGACCGCTTCGACAAGAACGGTGACGGCAAGATCACCCCGGCCGAATACGCGCTGGCTGCCAACGAGATGGGCGACCACGGTGTCACGCTCGCGATGGCCGAGGCGCTGGTCCACTCGATGGACACCCGTCACCAGGGGTACCTGGACTTCGAGGAGTTCCTGGCGGCGCGCCAGCGCTGACCTCGCGCCGACGGGGGTGGGGGGCGCGGCGGCCGCGGCCGCCCCCCCCAGGGGAGAGGACAAGACATATGAAAATTGAACCCCAAACAGGTAGGGGTTTGAGGTGTGGTGGTGATGTT